>DASQRJ010000638.1:0-16245 GCA_035642955.1 Acidobacteriaceae bacterium | reverse complement strand
GGGGCGCTCTATCTCTACGGCGGCCAGGAACAGGTGGAGCGGCGTCTGGCGGACAAGATCACGATCCTTTCCTCCACCAATGACAACCTGACGCTGGACCTGGACGCAAACACACATCTCCCGGTCCGGCGCAGCTTCGAGTGGCGGGATCCGTTGTACAAAGACAAGAACCTCGAAGCTGAGGAGTACGACGATTACCACAAGTTCAATGGCATCTCGACGCCCTTCTCGACTACGCGCTTTCACAACGGCGACATGACGAATCAGCGCTTCCTGTACAACGTCACCTACGGGGGTGCGATCCCGGCGGAGATGTTCGATGTGAATGCGGCGACGCAAAAGCTGAGGAAGTAAGACTGCCCTACGGCCTGCCGCAACATATTTCTGCTCTCGGCTCTATATAATCGTTCCCCGTATGGCGACGGAAAATACACAGACGGCAACCAGTCTCGGCATCACCGAAATCATGGAGCTCCTGCCGCATCGCTACCCCTTTCTGCTGATCGATCGCGTGGTGGAGCTGGTGCACAAGGAACGGATCGTGGCGATCAAGAATGTCACGATCAACGAGCCGTTCTTCCAGGGGCACTTTCCCACCTACCCCATCATGCCGGGCGTCCTGATGGTGGAAGCGATGGCGCAGGCCGGCGGCCTATTGTTGCTGACCGAGGTGCCAGACCGGAAAGACAAACTGATGCTCTTCACCGGCATCGACGCTGCGAAGTTCCGAGCGCCGGTTGTGCCCGGCGACCAGGTACGCATTGAGGTCGAGGTGCTGAAGTTCAGCCATCGTGGCGCCACCATGCGCGGCAACGCCTACGTCGGCGCCAAGCTGGTGTGCGAAGCAGAGATCAGGTGCCAGTTAGTACCGCGCCCGGCGCGCAAAGCGAAGCCGCAGGATATCCCGGCGCTTGCCGGAGCCGCTGCCGAGTGAGCATTCACCCGACCGCCCTGATTGCAACCGGGGCCATCATTCCCGAATCTGCGAAGGTGGGCCCGTACTGCACTGTCGGGGCCAATGTCGTCCTCGGGGAGCAATGCGAGCTGGTGTCGCATGTCGTGCTCGATGGCCACACCAGACTCGGCGACGGATGCCGCGTCTACAGCTTTGCCGCCGTGGGTGTCGCGCCACAAGATTTGAAGTACGCCGGTGAACCGACCAGCCTGGAGATCGGCAAGGAAACCGTGATCCGCGAGTGTGTCACTATCTCGCGCGGAACAACAGGTGGCGGCGGGACAACGCGCGTGGGCCGGAACTGTCTGATCATGGCGTATGCGCACATCGGCCATGACTCGAATATCGGCGACAACTGTATTCTCGCCAACGGCGCCACGCTGGCGGGACATGTGACCGTGGAAGAGTGGGCGACCGTGGGCGCGCTGTGTCCAGTGCACCAATATTGCCGCATTGGACGCCATGCCTACGTCGGCGGAGGCACCACCATCACCCAGGATGTGCTTCCCTTTTCGCTGACTTCGGCGAAGCGCGAGACGCGCGCCTACGGGCTGAACAAGGTCGGATTGGAACGGCGCGGGTTCACCCGCGAACAGTTGCGTGCATTGCAGCATGCGTACCGGCTGCTGCTGGCGTCGAAACGCAATACGTCGCAAGCAGTCGAGGCATTGCGGGGCGAGGCGAGTTCATCCGAAGAGGTGCAATATCTGCTTCGCTTTGTGGAGACCAGCGAGCGCGGCGTGTTGAAGTAGACCGCGGAGTGCTGACGTGAGCATGACAAACACGCCTGATCGCAAACCGCCGCTCGGATTGATCGCCGGCAATGGCCGCTTTCCGTTCCTGCTTCTGGATGCAGCGCGGGCGCATGGCCGCCCGGTAGTGGTGGCAGCCATCCGCGAAGAGACCGATGCTGCGATGAATGCGCGCGCCGCTGACGACCCCGGCACGACGGTGCACTGGCTCTCCCTGGGAGAGCTTTCACGACTGATCGAGACCTTTCAACGCGAGGGCGTGACCGAGGCCGTCATGGCCGGCCAGGTGAAGCATAAACAGATCTTTTCGAGCATCCGTCCCGACTGGAGGCTGGCGAAGCTGCTGCTGAACCTGCGCACCCGCAATACCAATATGCTGCTGGGGGCGATTGCAAAGGTACTGAGCGACGAGGGCATCGAGCTGATCTCATCCACGTCATTTCTTGAGCCTTTGCTGGCGCAGACTGGCGTGCTGACCGTCCGCGCACCCAACGAACAAGAGCGCAAGGACATCGCGTACGGGCGCGAAGTGGCGGCTGCGTTTGCCGGCTACGACATTGGGCAAACCGTCGTGATCGCGGGACAGGCTTGCGTCGCGGTGGAGGCGATGGAGGGCACCGACGCGACCATCGCGCGGGCGGGCGAGCTGATGCGAACGTTCGATGAGGAAGCGTCCACTCTCGACCGCAGCCTGACCGTGGTTAAGGTGGCCAAGCCGAAGCAGGATATGCGGTTCGACGTGCCAGTGGTTGGCGCCGCGACCATCGCGGCCATGCTTGAGGCACACGCGACCTGCCTGTCGATCGAGGCGGAGCGGACTCTGATCTTCGATCGTGCAGCAGTCGTCGCCGCGGCCGATGCTGCAGGCATCGCGATCATGGCGCAGCCCCGGACGGCGCAGCCCCAGGCATAGAGCTTCGGTCCTCCTGCCCATCTTCACGGAATTGTCACCCGTCGGCCCATCTCTGCCTGCAGCGGAAGGAAAATGCTCTAATAAAAGCGTCCTCAGGAGGAGGCCTATCGATGTCCACGTCACGTTTTGCAATTCTAGCTGTGCTGGTACTCGCAGCCATCGCCGGTGTGTTCGCTCTCCGAAACGCCCGGGCGGCAGACGATGCGATGCCCGCGGTCGGGCAGCAGGCGCCGACGTTTTCGCTGCCCTCGCAGGAGGGCACGCCTGTCAGCCTTGACCAGTACCGCGGCAAGTGGGTGGTTCTGTACTTCTATCCCAGGGACATGACCTCCGGTTGCACGATGGAAGCGCATAAGTTCCAGGAGGATCTGCCGAAGTACCAGCGGGACAACGCAGTGATCCTGGGCGTAAGCGTCGATTCGGTTGCAAGCCACAAGACCTTTTGCACGAAGGACGGTTTGAGTTTCAAGCTGCTCTCCGATGAGCAGAAGTCAACCGTTTCGAAGTACGGCTCGCTGGGCAGCTTTGGCCCCATCAAGATTGCCAAACGGAATACCTTCCTGATCGATCCGGAAGGCAAGATCGTCAAGGTGTTGACCGGCGTGGATCCATCGAATCATAGCGTAGAAGTGCTGGCGGCTCTGGCAGAACTGGAAAAGAAGAATGGCTGATAAAGCAGACGTGACCGAATAACAGCAGTGTGCGGACGCAAAAAAGCCCGGCGCGATGCCGGGCTCTTTTGCTTGCCTCGTACTGCAGTTTGAACTACTTCTTCTTTGTCGCCTTCTTGGCGGATTTCTTCTTTGCCGCCTTCTTGGTTGCCTTCTTAGCCGACTTCTTCGCCGACTTCTTCTTTGCTGCTTTCTTTACAGCCAATTGAGTACCTCGCTTCGTGGATTTACTACGTGCACCCCTTTTACCGGCAGCCTTTTTAGCTGCCTTACCGCCGCTGCGGGCGCTGCTGCTCTTTTTCGCGGCAGATTTCTTCGAACTCTTCTTCTTCGCTGCTTTCTTGGCGGGAGCTTTCTTGGCCGCCTTCTTCGCCGGCGCTTTCTTGGCTGCAGCCTTTTTTGCAGGCGCTTTCTTAGCGGGTGCCTTCTTGGCCGCCTTCGGAGAAGGCGCGCTCACTGGAGACGCCGGCGCAGCTGCGGGTCTGCCATAGTCGTCGTCATCATCGTGGCCGTCATCCGCCGAAGAACCCGGAACGCTGATCTCTTCATCTTCCTCGTCTTCATCAATCTCTTCTTCCAGCTCATCCGAGTAGTCTTTGCCCTCGGGCTCGTGTTCACCATCGTCGTACGCTGCTAAGAGCTTCCGTTCGTCCTGCATCTGTTCGCCCTCCGGGACTTCACTCTACGTTGGCTTCGCTTGTGGCAGCGAGCGCAAATATCGACCACTCCACCTGCGGCGCGGATTATAGCAATAGCTTGCAACGGTCTGCTACCGAACGCAAGAGAGAAACGCAGTTGCGTCCCTCGAATCGATTACGACTGATCGCGTTCCGAAGCGGTTGGTGCATCTTCGATCCGCTGCGCGCGACCATCTTCAGTTGTGATGCGGCTTCGCTTTGGCGTGTGTTGCTGTTCCTGCGCGGCGCTTGCCGCCGCGGCCACGTTTACCCCTTGCTGAGGCGGAAACATGCGCCGGCTCGGCTACAAAGAGGGTCTGGCCAGGGCGAATGGCGCTGGAGCGAAGATGGTTCCAGCGTCGCAGCTGTTCCGTGGTGACGTTAAAGCGATCCGCGAGCGTCACCAGAGTATCTTCACTCGCCACGCGGTAGCGCGCGCTGCTGCGCTGCATGCCGGAGGCCGCTGGCGGAGGGGTGGGAATGATCAACGCATCTTCGCCGGAGATGTCGGCCGTCGGCTCGATCTGATTCACGAAGGCGATATCCGTCGCCGAGACGCGATACGTCTTCGCCAGGGTGGCCAGGGTGTCGTCCGGCTGCACGCGGTGGTAGCGCCAAGCAGTCCGCTTGTCCGGTGGAATCTCCGCGATCGCCTCCATGAAGGAAGACTTGGTGCCGGATGGTAGATGCAGATCGTAAGGCTCGTCGGGCGGCGTCATCATGCGCAGCAGGCTCGGATTGAGTCCAACGATCTGCTGTACCGGTACGTTGACGATGTCGGCGACCAGGCGAAGGTCGATGGACCCATTGACCGTCACAGTGTCGTCGGCAATGGGCGGATCGGCGTTCACGTCCGTAAGACCGTACTGCACCGGATTCTTTGCCATCACCACGGCAGCCAGAATGATGGGGACGTAGTTCTTGGTCTCCTGGGGCAGGTTGTTACGCCGGTAGAGCTCCCAGAAATCGGCGTAGCCGGTACGCTGGACGGCACGCTGCACGTTGCCCGGTCCCCAGTCATATGCAGCCATGGCCAGATACCAGTCGCCGAACTGCTGATAGTTCTTCTTGATCTCGCGGGCGTAGGCGCGCGTAGCCTTCTCCGGATCGAAGCGCTCGTCCACCCACCCATTCCGCTCCAGACCATAAGCCCCGCGGAAGCCCATGAACTGCCACATGCCTGCCGCGCCTGTGCGTGCATTGAGAGCCTGGATCTGGAAGCCGGACTCCGCAACCGCCTGGTAGATCAGGTCCGCGGGAACCCCTTCTTCTCGAAGAGTGCGCTCGATGAGGTCCTTGTAGCGTCCCGCACGGCGCAGCGAGCTGATAATGGTGTTGCGTCCGGTCGAGGTATTGGAGAAGTACCCGATATAGCTGGTGACCGCGTCGTTGATGACGAGCGGCAGATCGGACTGCGTGGTCTTGAGTTCGGCCTCGGCGGCAGCCCGGATATTCGGATCGACGGGAAACGTGACGTCGTTGGCTACCCCAACCGGCGTCTGCTCCATGGGCGGCGCGAAGCCGTTGCCTTGTTTGAGCGCATCCATTTCCAGCGTGTTGACTGCATCCACAATGTGCTCGAACTCGTCGCTGAGTGCGGGGATGTTCTTCAGATCGAGGCCGCTGGAGAGCATGGTGTCGACCGCGTTGTCGAAGTCACGCTTGGCCGCTGCCAGATCGCCGGCATGGTAGTTGCGCATGCCGCTTGCATAGGCGTTTTCTGCCGCGGAAATCACCTGTTGTTCTCGCGGAGATGGCAGCGCCTGCTGAGGATTCTGCACGTTCCCGGCCGTTGGCGATGCAACCTGCGTCTTCTTCTGGGCGGATGGCCACGCGGGCGCGTTAGCCGCACCGCAGCAGACAACGAGGAGGAGGGCCGCCTGAACGAGAGCGGCGGAAGGCTTTGAAACATGCATGCGGTTCAGACGTGATCCTCGCGCCATTGTAGAGCGCCGGCATGCAGCGTGCCGATGATAAACTCTAGCTTCGGGTGGACATCGGTACTCTTAGACCTTTATTTGCTGCCGTTGTGTCTTGGACCGGTTCCGCGAAGGATGGCTCTTCCTGGCGGAGAAGCCACACAGATGGCGGTGCTCTCGCATACAAGCTGAAGTGAAAGTGTTGTAGCACCGGCGCATTCGCCCATCCCGCGCGTCACCTGATACACGATTCGTAGCAAACTACATATCCGCATCCATGGACACCAAGCACATCCGTAACTTCGCGATCATCGCGCACATCGACCATGGCAAATCCACGCTCTCCGACAGGCTGCTGGAGTTGACCGGGTCCGTGAGTGCGCGTGAGATGCAGGCGCAGGTGCTGGATGCCATGGACCTGGAACGCGAGCGCGGCATCACCATCAAGGCGCATGCCGTCCGCATGCTTTACAAAGCCAAAGATGGCGAACTCTATCAGCTCAATCTGATCGATACACCGGGACACGTGGATTTCTCCTATGAGGTCTCGCGTTCGCTGGCGTCGTGTGAAGGCGCGCTCCTGGTCGTCGACGCGACCCAAGGAGTAGAAGCCCAGACCCTGGCGAACGCTTACCTTGCGATCAGCAACGGACTGGACATGATTCCCGTGATCAACAAGATCGATCTGCCCAGCGCGGATGTTGTCCGTACGCAGGAGATGATCGAAAACACCGTCGGCGTGGACGCTACCGACGCGATTCCCGTCAGTGCGAAGACGGGCGAGAACGTGGAGGCGATCCTGGAAGCGGTTGTTCATCGCCTTCCGCCGCCCGCCGGCAATGCCGAGGCGCCGCTACAGGCTCTGATCTTCGACTCGTGGTTTGACGCCTACCGCGGCGTGATTGTGCTGACGCGCGTGATGCAAGGCACACTGCGCAAGGGCGCACGCATCCGGCTGATGTCGAATGGGCGCGTCTTCGATGTGGAATCCATGGGCATCCTGACGCCTAAGCCGGTGGAAGTGGCGGAGTTGGGCGCTGGTGAAGTCGGATTCTTTGTCGCGACGATCAAGAACGTAGCGGACACGAAGATTGGCGACACCATCACGGAGGATGAGCGGCCGGCAAAGGAAGCGTTGCCAGGCTTTGAAGACATCAAGTCGATGGTCTTCGCCGGGCTTTACACGGTGGATTCGCACGAGCACACGCTGCTGCGCGAGGCGCTCGAAAAGCTGCGGCTCAATGACTCGTCCTTCTCGATGGAGCCGGAAAGCTCCGTCGCGCTCGGCTTCGGCTTTCGCTGCGGTTTCCTCGGCTTGCTGCACATGGAGATCATCCAGGAGCGGCTGGAGCGCGAATTCGATCTGGACCTGATCACCACAGCCCCCGGTGTGCGCTACAAGATCCGTCTCACCGACGGAAGCCAGATCGAAGTGGACAATCCCTCGCGCTGGCCGAATCCGAGCGAGATCGAAGAGATCGAAGAGCCGGTGATCAAGGCCACCATCCTGACCAATGAGGAGTACGTGGGCGGAATTCTGAAGCTGGTCGAAGAGAAGCGTGGGCGGCAGCAGAACTTCGAATATGTCACCCCGACGCGGGTCATGCTGACGTATGAATTGCCGCTGAACGAGATCGTGCTGGACTTCTACGATCGGTTGAAATCGGTGTCTCGCGGTTACGCCTCGCTCGATTACAGCCTGTCGGGCGCATGGATATCACCGATGGTAAAGCTGGACATCCTGGTTTCCGGCGAGCCAGTCGATGCGCTCTCGATCATCGTGCACCGGGACTTCGCCTACGAGCGGGGTCGCGCCCTGGTCTCGAAGATGCGTGAACTGATCCCCCGGCAGCAGTTCGAAGTGGCGATTCAGGCGGCAATCGGATCGAAGATCGTGGCTCGGGAAACGGTCGCTGCACTGCGAAAAAACGTGCTCGCAAAGTGCTACGGCGGCGACATCAGCCGCAAACGCAAGCTGCTGGAAAAGCAGAAGGAAGGCAAGAAGCGCATGAAGCGGATCGGGAAGGTGGACATACCCCAAGAGGCCTTCCTGGCAGTGCTGAAAGTCGGCGAAGACGTCGGCAAATGACGCTCCGGATTTTCAACCGAAGAGCCAATCTGTGGAAAGCTTTCGGAAGCCAATCGACGTATTTATTCCCCGTTCATACCTGCAGCGTCTCTGGCTAATGCTACAAATAACTGCAAATGAACGATTTAGATTCCAAATTGCGCGCTCGGCATGTCGCAAATCTCGTGCAGACACGGAGTTGCCCTCGCAGACAGGATCTGCGATCCACAGAAATTTCCACACGGGTAGGGAGGGTTTCTGAGCAGCGTGGCGGCGGACTCCGAGAACCAGCCTCGGAGCCCGCTGTTCCCGATTTAGTGCGTCGTCCGCGGGGCGGTCGTGCGGGGCGGCGTCCGGGTCGTGACGCCGGTCCGGGGTGCCGTACTAGCAGGCTGAGCTGGAACCCCAGACTGCTGGTTGTAGGCCTGGACTACGGCTTCAGAGATATTCGTGGACTCGGCAGCCCACAGAATCGGCGACTGCTGCTGCTGCGAACCTGCGTCAAGGATCAGCGTGTAGCCATTCTGCTGCGCGTACTTGGTCATAACCCCGGCAACCTTTTGCGCGACCGCACCGAGCTTCTCATTCATCTCGCTACCGAAGTCGTTGCGCGCATCTTCTACGTTGCGCTGCAGTGTCTTTTCCTTCTCGTCGACGGTGCGAAGGCGGGTTGCGCGCTCGGTATCGCTCAGCTTGTCGCCGGCGGTCTGCAGGTCTTTCTTTAACGTGTCGACTTCATCGCTTTCCGCCTTGATCTGCTGCTGCTTTGGCTGAAATTTGGTATTCAGTTCGGCGAATACACGCTGACCTTCATTGGTCTGGCTGACGACAGCCTCAAACTGAATGACCGCAATCTTGGTAGGACCGGCGGGAGCGGTGGCAGCAGGAGCGCCGGGGGCAGAGGGTGGCTCTGCTGCGGTCTGAGCGAGCGCACTGGCGCCCAGTGTGGACGCGAGCATGCAGACGAGTGACAAAGAACGCTTCATTTGGGTAAGAAACTCCTTAAAAGTTCTTGTTGGGTGTCCTGATTCGTGTTCAAGGGCACTTGCGGCGCGTGCCCTGTGTTCTCCCTTTGCGCAGTTCCGTTGCGGCCACAGGATGCCCTGGAGGGCACAGTTTGCGCACAAGAGAGACGGACAGAGGACATCTCAGGAACTTGCGACGATTATAGAGCAGGTTCCCTGTTGCGGGTACACCATACGGTCTGGCTGAAGACAGCCGGAAACCCGCCCCGGCCTGGAGCTATGCAGCCGCAATGGCGTTCCGGCCGCTGGAGATGCGGCCCATAGTGGAATGGAGGCTAGAACGTGGTGCTGACGGCCAGCCGGAAGGTTTTGCGCGGCTCCCGCAGCTGAAAGAGCGACCCGTAAAGCTGTTGGGATTGGGCGTAGCTGAAGTCGCCGGCTCCGCCAGCAGGGAACAAATTCCGGGTGATGAGGTTTTGGTCGCGAATCTGCTCCAGGAGCCGCAGGGGGTTGTAGGCGTAGTAGATGCGGAATGGCGCACGGACGATCGGCAGCAATACGGAAATCTCTCCGCCTAGGGAATCGCGGGGTACCGCATTCGAGCCCTCAAGAGGCCGGATCTGTCTGTCGAAATGGATTCGGCTTCCCCCCTGGCACGATCCGTTGACGTACACCGGGCAGCCGTACAAGGGCGAGTTCAACTGATCGATGGCGAGGACGCTTTCGACCAACTGTGACTGACGCACCGCCACCGACATGCCGAAGTCGTTGAAGAACTTGAAGGTGACGGGACCGCCGAGCGGAATGCGGTATTCGATGTTGCTGGTGAACTGGGTATCGCCACCCACGGAAACGATGCCATACGTCGGGATGGGCACAGTGATGTTGCCGAGCGTGGGGTTGGTAGGATCGCGCGGCACCGGCGTTCCATCGGGGTTGGTCAGGATAAATTGCGTGCGCTGCGGAATGAACGCATAGGGAGTGCCGGAGCGGATGTCGAAACCGCGAAGATCCTGCTCACCGCCCTGGTAGAAGCGCTGGAAGGGCGGCGCGACCTTGCCGCCGATGCCCTGAATGTACTGTGCCTGGAAGCGGATGGCGAGGACGTTGCGCCCCTCCTTGCTCGGCTTCAGTCCACGCATGCCATTGAAGTGACGGTATTCAAAGATCGGGTTG
This sequence comes from Acidobacteriaceae bacterium, assembly GCA_035642955.1. Classification (GTDB taxonomy): domain Bacteria; phylum Acidobacteriota; class Terriglobia; order Terriglobales; family Acidobacteriaceae; genus KBS-83. Next base: position 6,149 of record DASQRJ010000638.1, on the reverse strand, counting down.
AAGTACTTGACGTTGCCGCCGATGCCGGCCACCTGCAACAGGGCGGTGTATTCCACTCCCTCGTGCGGATTCAAGGGATTGCCAATCTTGTTGTAGGTATACGAGAGCGAAACCTGGCTCGAATAAATGCCTTCGAGCGCATTGTTTCCCTGGATGCCGCTGCGGAAGGCAAGGGTCTGGAAGAGCGACGCGGATGCCGGGCTGAAGGCGGTGATCGAACTGCGATTGAACGAGTAGGTGATACCGACCCGATTGAACGAGTGCCGGATGAGGTAGTTGCTGGAAACAGTGAGTCCGGTCGAAGCTTGGTTGTAATTCTGCACCAGGGACTGCTGGGCCGCGCTGAGGTTGCCGCCTCCGGCCGCGATCGGGTTGTTCTTCGCCGCGTTGTAGTCGTACTTGCTGGAGAAGACCTGGAAACCGAGCGAGATGGGCTTGTTGCGGAAGTAGGGCTCGGTAAAGCCAAACTGCAGATTGCGCTGCAGGTTGCCAAGGTTGGCCTGCAAGCTAAGCGTCTCACCCAGGCCAAGGAAGTTGTTGGTCTGGTAATTGAGGCCGAGGAAGGAGCCGTTGAGTCCGCTGACACCGCCGTTCAGACCGATGGAGTTCTTACCTTTCTCGTGCACGCGCAGCAACAACGAGACGGTATTGTTCGCCTGGTCCTGGGTTGCGGTGGAGTCCTGGTCCACCTTGAGCGGGTCGAAGTACTGAAGCTGATTCAGGCGGAGCAGGCTCTCTTCCCACAGATTGCTGTTGTAAACCTGTCCTTCTCCGAGGAGCAGCTCGCGGCGGATGACCGGATCGCGGGTGACGGTATTGCCAGTGAACTCGATACGCGAAACATAGAAGGGCTTGCCCTCATCGATGTCCACGTCTAGATACAGCACCTTCTTCGCTTCATCGAAACGCGTTGTGGGGTTGGCAACGAAGTTGATGTAGCCGAGCGCCCCGTATGCCTTGCGCAGGTTATCGAGGCCTTTTCCGATGGCGGTGTAGTTGAAGTAGTCGCCGTCTTTGATGGCGAACTGGGCTCGCAGGGCCCTCACATTCCTCACGTGTTCATTGCCGGTGAACGTAATGCCACCCAGACGATACCGAGCGCCCTCTTCAATGGGAATCGTGATGTCAATGCGCTTGCCCTTCTTGGGCCGGAAGGTGAGAAGCGAGAGCCCGCCCTCGTTGCGGATGTGAGTCGACGGCTCACCGGGGATGGCCTTGAAGTACCCGTGGTTCTGATAGGCCACGCGAACGCGCTCGGTGTCCTCTTCCAGCTTGCTGGCGTCATAGGTGCGAGCGAAGAGGTTTTCCAGGAAGATCGAGTGCGGAATCCCTATCGGCTTGAGGTTCCGCATGGCAGCGCGAAGGGTGCGGCTGTTGAGGTTCTGGTTGCCGGTGAACCGGATATTGCCGACTTTGACCGTCGGGCCCTCTTTGATGCGGAAAGTGACCGCGACCGAAGCGGGCGGGATGGTCTTGATCTCAGGGGTGATGGTTGGGAACTGGTGCCCATGCTCTCCCAGCAGTTGCTTGAGGACAACGATCGCCTTCGCAATGCGGGTAGGATCGTATTGACTCTCCACCGAGAGGCCAACCTTTTCCTTCTTGAACCGGTCAAGCACATCGGACACGGTGACGGAATTGAGACCGGGATAGGTGATCTCGCGAATCGTCGGTTTCTCACGTACGAAGATGTCGAGAACTGCGCCCTTGGGAGTGTCTTCTTTCTCGATACGGACATCTTCGAAGTAGCCGGTGTTCCACAGCGAGTTGAAGTCGCGCTCTACCGTGGCGGGGTCGTAGTTGTCGCCAATGTGCGAATAGAGGCGGGCGAGGACCGTCTCTTTGGGGATGCGGCGCTCACCGATGACCCGGATATCGGAGATAACATTACTGTCTTGCGCGAAGGCGGGCGCAACGGTACAGAAGAGTGCGGCCAGAGCACCCAACCCTTTAAGCGTCAGTTTACGAAGGATCTCGGGACGAATGTTCTTGTCCTGCTGGATCTGGGAGCTCATGCTCCGCCGAATGACGGGAAAAATAGGCACACCCTCACTGCAACCAAAATCGAACTTCCGCTCTTTCGTGCTGGAAAGCCGATTCTATAGCAACCGGGGCGGCGGCGACCAACACGGCGCCTGAATCGGCCGCCGGGCGGCCCGAAAATAACCCATCTCGCATCAACTTTCAAGCTCCGCATGGATCGCAAACCCCGCGTCGACGGCGCTCCAACGTATATCCAGCAGGTTGGGTTTGCAGCAGACCTGGCAGTCCTCCACGTACTGCTGGCGGCCACCTGCGGATTCATCCACGAAAGTGTCGTTCCACTCCCCGCACCCCGCGCATTGGTATCTGACTTCAGCCATGCACCCTTCCGAAGAGGAGGCCTCGGATGACCGGGCATCCGGCAGTCTTCATCCGATGCTCGTTCACCTCCACGCTCACCAGGAAATCTTACAATCCGGGTAGGAATCCGCACCGGTCATGCGGACCGCGCGGAGCGTCGATCCGGCCTGAGACGTGACCAGCGAGGACCTAGCGCAATTGTATGCAGGGTATCCGGTAAAGCGCGGGAAAGAATGGTTTTTGAGACAGTGGATGCCCTGCGAGGTGCAAAGTTTTGGCAACTCACGGCATCTGTCATGATCTAAGGGACAGACACTTCATCTGGAGACGCTCGAGCGGGTGAACCATCGGATTGCATTTGGGGCTGCGTGCGTCGCGATCTTCTTCGGCGGGGCGCGGTTGCGCGCGCAGAATGCGCAGTCAGGCGGCGCGGTAAACGCTCCGACTCCCTCGGCTTCTTCGAATGCCACAAGTACGACGGCAAGCGGCTCAGCCCCATCCACGTCCATGACTGCCGGCTTGACCGCTTCCCCGGCGCAATCGCTGATAAGCCCGAGTTCGGCGCAGAATCCTTACTACGGCAGCATCACCATGGGCACGGTATCGCCTGAAACGCTGCACCTCTCGCTCGATGATGCCATCCAGCGTGGGATTCAGGCGAACCTGGGGCTGGCTGTGGCCCGTGTCCAACAGCAGCAGTCGGATGCGCAACGGCTGGAGTCCCTCGATCCCCTGCTTCCCTCCATCAAGGCGGAGGGCGCGACCGGCGCGCACCAGTACAACCTGGCAACCTTCGGCTTCAACCCTGGAATCCTCAGACAGCACGCTCCGCTCTTTCCCGGTGTGAATTTGGCAAGCTTCAGCACCATTGTGAAAGTGGACGTCACCACCGCAGATGCCGCGTTGGACTGGACGGCGGGGGACCTGGCTGCCTATACAAGGTATCGCGCTGCGAAAGAGAGCCTGAAGGCTGCGTACTACAACACCCAGTCCTCGCGCGGCCTGGTGGTGCTGAATGTAGGCAATCAATATTTGCAGACACTGGCCGACCAATCGCAGATTGACAGCTCCGAGGCGCTGCTGCGCGCCGACGAAGTTCTGCTGAAGCAGGCTCAGGCGGAGCACGAAGCCGGCACCGCAGCCAGGCTGGATGAACTGCGGGCTCGGGTACAGTACCAAACGCAGCAGCAAAAGGTGATTGCCGCGCAGAACCTTTATGAAAAGGACAAGATTCTCCTGAAGCGCGAGATTGGGGTGCCGGTGGAGCAAGCCATCCAACTGAGCGACACCGCGCCGTATGCCGATCTGGAGCAGATGTCGATCGAAGACGCACGGCACATGGCATATGAAAGCCGGCAGGATTACCAGGGCATGCAGCGACAGGTGAGTTCGGCGCGGCTGTCTCGCTCGGCGGCCCACTATGAGCGATTCCCCACGCTAACCGCGAGCGGAAATTATGGCTTTACCGCAGTGACGCATGGCCTGTATCACGGCACGTTCGTCGCCATGGGCGAACTGCAGATACCGCTCTTCAAGGAAGCGCAGTTCCGCGGCGATGCGGATGTGGCTGAGGCGCAGCAGGCCGAGACGCTGAATCGTATGGCCGATCTGAAGCAGCAGATCGACCAGCAGTTGCGTGACAGCATGCTGGATCTGAATTCATCGCAGGCGCTGGTGCGCGTGTCGCAGCAAAATGTGGACCTGGCGACGCGCGCCCTTTCAGATGCCAACGATCGCTTCTCTGCGGGCGTGGATGACAATCTTCCCGTGGTGCAGGCGCAGGCGACGCTGTCGCAGGCGCAATCGCAGCTCATTTCGGATACGCTCAGCTACAACCAGGCAAAGCTCGGGCTGGCCCGCAATCTGGGCATCGTGGACACTCAGTACAAGACCTACCTTCACGGCAAGTAGCTCAAGCGGTGGTTGGCTGGCTCCAGCCGCGGCGCGCAATTACGATCGACACCACGTCAATGACCGCGACCATGGCGGCACACGCCGTCCATCCCCCGAGCTTCCACACCAGGCTGGGCGCGACACCCGCCACTGTCCCGCCGATGTAATAGCACGCAACATACATCCCTACAGCAGAGGCACGCGAAGCCTCCGGCGCAGCCTCACGAAGAAAACTTGTGGCGCAGCTCTGCGAAATGAATACACCCGTGCAACACAATGCCAGGCCTGCCACAACTACGACGAGGGAAGGCATCAGAGTGAGCAGCACGCCCGCCAGTGAAAGCAGGATAGAGCCTGTAATACCGGTGCGGAGGCCAACGCGGGGCAGCAGGGCTCCGGCGAGCGGTGTGGCGACCAGTCCAACCAGATATACGACAAACAGCAGGCTGAGTTTGGCGGTGGAAAGCGAGAAGGGCGGGGCAGCGAGATAAAACGTGATGTAGGTAAAGACGCCGACGAGAGAAAACAGCACATTGAAGCCAACGAGATACGTGGTGAGCAGGCGGGGGTTTCGCAGGTGGCCCAGCATGGGCAGGAACAGCCGGCTGAATTCCGGGCGCGTCCCTTGAAGGTGTGTACGCGGCCGGTCTGGGAGCAGCCATGCTACGCATGCCGCGCCGCAAAGCGAAATCAGGCCGAGCCATACGAAGGACGGACGCCAACCGGCGTGCTCCGTCATAACGCCGGTAATGGCGCGGCCGGAGAAGCCCCCGAGTGCGGTGCCGCTGACATAGATGCTCATGACAGGAGCGACCGCGGTGGGTGGCCAATTCTCAGTGATGTAGGCGATAGTGGTGGCAAAAATGCCGGGCGTGATGAGCCCTTGCAGCCAGCGCCAGAAGATCAGCCAGCCAAGGGATGTGGAAGTGGCCGCTGCACACGTGGGCACAGCGAGTAACACAATGGAGACGAGGATCACGCGCTTCCGGTTCATGCGCTCGGTGAACATACCGAGCAGCGGCGCGGAGATGGCGACGCCCAGGGTTGAGGCGCTGACCGTCCAGCCCACGGCCGACTTTGAGGCGTGGAAGAGTGTCTCCAATAAAGGCAGGAGCGGCTGGGTAGCATAGAGAGTCAGAAAGGCCACCAGGCCGCAGACAAATACACCGATAACGCCGGGCAACGGATGCAGGGGATGGCGCGGCCGAGTAGAAGCGGCGGGAAGCGCCGCAGAGGCCGACGAGGCGCCCTCGCCGAGAGGCAGCCTGGGCGCGGCCGACTCGTGCATTGCATGCGAAGTGTTGCCGCCGGAGTCAGACATTGGGAGCGAGAGTCAAGAGTAATCGAGTGCGTATGCCGCCGTACTGCGACAATAGAAGGAGACGACACGAAACGAGAGCATGACCGACACCAAGCAAGAGGGGCCCGGGAAAGAGGAGCCTGTCAGTCGCGGCGCGGCCGCCTTTGCCTACCGCGATTTCCGGCTCTACCAGATGGCCCGCGCGATCGTGATCATGGGCGCGGAGGCACAATCCGTGGCGGTTGCGTGGCAGGTTTACCTGATCACGCACCGCGCCATCGATCTTGGCTACACCGGGCTCGCGCTCTTTCTTCCGGGACTGATTTTCATGTTGCCGGCCGGTCACACCGCAGACCGCTTCGACCGCCGAGCCGTGATACTGGTCTGCTACTCGCTGCAACTGGTCTGCACGCTGACACTCTTTCTCTTCGCCTTCCACGGCCTACACCGCATCGTGCCGATCTATGCCGTGCTTTTCTTCATCGGGACAGGGCGTGCGTTCAGCGGCCCGGCCAGCTCGGCATTGGTGCCGCACCTGGTGCCGCCAGAGCACTTTGTGAACGCGGTCACGTGGGGCGCTACCGTCTTTCAACTCGCGAACATCGCCGGGCCT
>DASQRJ010000637.1:0-2467 GCA_035642955.1 Acidobacteriaceae bacterium | reverse complement strand
CGGCTACGCTGGTCCGGCGCACCGCAATCTTCGCCGTACCGGTCATGCCATCGTAAAGCGAACCGTCGTTGGCGGCCGACGCCACCACCACATAGTCTTGCAGGCTTCCCTTTCCCTGAATCTGCTTGATGGTCTCCACCGCGGGAGGAACGTCCCGCGCCGCCGCTTCAATTCGCTCCACCGTCGCTGGTTTGGCAGCAAAGCTACCGTCCACTTGCAGGCGCACACGGGCGCCCAGACGCACATCGCCGACGGCAAACTCCGGAACATAAATCAATGCCCGCATCGTCCGTATGTCCGCGATGCCGGTAATCGCGGAGCCGGCGCCGAGATAGCTTCCCTTCAGGTCGCTCAAATGCGGCGCCGTCACCACGCCGTCGATGGGAGCGCGCGCCACCAGTTGCTCGGCCACTTCGCTGGCAATGGCGGCTTCTGTGCCGGCCAGCCGGTGCTCCTGCGCGTTGGATCCCAGATCGCCGTGAATCAGCAGCGTCTGCGCTCGCTGCATCCCGGCCAACGCCAGCCGCTCACGGGATTCGTCGCTCGCCGATTCGAGATGCGGATTTGCCATGGTCAACAGCGCATCGCCCGCACGCACCTCTTTGCCCTCTTGGGCCAGCACGTCCGTCACGCGCCCGGCCACCGTCGTGCGCACCATGGCAAATTGCGCGGGTTCCAGCAGGAATCGCGCTGTGACCGACTGGTGCCAGAGCGGGAGAAATACCAGCAGCAGCAGCACGGCCGACGCCGCAGCCAACCGCGGCACGGACAGCATCGATTGAATACGATCGCGTTTGTCCAGATAGACGGTGCGCATAAACCTCAGCAGGGTCCTGATACGGGTGCGAAAAATAAGCGCCGCCAAGGCAAGCGCCGGCACAAAGCCCCATTGGGGGCTGTACTTCGCGCTCACATTGTGGCAGAAACGCACCACCGTGAGGAGCAAAAGATAACTGTATGTCCCGGAAAGTATCGCGTAGGTCAGGTATCCCAGACGCCGGCGCTTCGGCACAAAATCCACTTCGCCCGGCAACCGGAAAATCCTCGTCTTTACCAGGCCCGACAGGTACGCCGTCGCTTTCTCCTTGATGTCCGAGAACCCAATGATCTCGGTGAACGCGTAATAACCGTCCAGCTTGATCAGCGGATTCATGTTGACCACCACCACCGCAACCCCGGTGATCAGCATGATCTTGTACGCCAGATCGTGCGATGGGCTGCCCGCCGGCGTGCCCCACCACACGATCGTCGCAACCGAGCAGACAATCATCTCCACCCCGATTCCGGCCAGAATGGTGATGAGGCGCTGCCACCGGTTCGCGTAGACCAGCGATTCGCTCACGTCGACAAAAAACGCCGGCGTAAGGTAGATCAGATGGAAGCCCATGGAATGCACCTGACCGCCGTAGTGCTTGCAGGTTAGCCCGTGCGATGACTCGTGAAAAAAGGCCAGCACAAAAAACAGAACCCAGAACTGCAGCAGATCCCCCGCCGTCTTCTGCGTAAAGTTGTAAAAGAGCAGCGTGTCCCGCCCAATCTGTCCCCAGTTTGCGACGTAGATCACGGTCATCAACCCGAACAGCACGATGCAGACCAGCGCAAACCACTTGGTGTAGATCCACTTCAGCCACGGGTAAATGAGGTCGAAGTATTTATCCGGATCCCACGCGGAAAACTGCATGTGCGCCACATCGCCCCATTTCGAGCGGCGATGCGCGTGCTGGTGCCGGCTGGCCTGGAGCTTCTGCTGCAGCGCAATGTTCTTCTCGAGCGGCGTCCGGTACCAGAAGTTGACCTCGTCGAGCCCGTCGGTGAACTCCCGCAAATCGCCGGGGTCGTAACGCACGCCGGTCGATTCGGCCAGTAATGCGGCCACGTCCTCCCAGGAGCGCGTTCCATCGAACAGCTCGATGATCTCCCACTGGTCCGGCGCAAAGCGAAAGAATTTGTCGCCGCCGCGGATGATGGCGACCACGGTGGGCTTGCCGTCTTCGATTTGCTCCCGGGCGATCAGCGCAGGATCCAGCCGCGGATAACCGACGCGCGCCCGGCGCGCGGGAAGCTCCGGCAAAGCGGCATTCAGCGCCTCTGCAAGGTTCATGGTTTCCGGGGTACGCGCACCGAGGCCACAATTCCCGGCAGAAGCCCGGGCATTTTGCGGCGCAGTACGGCAGTGACTTCCATCGTTCCGCTTCCCGGATCGACCACAGGGCTGATGTGCGTGACCGAGGCGGTCGCTGCAACTCCGCCCCGTCGCGGGCGGGCAGCGTGAAACGGATCTCCAGCGGCGAATTGCCGGTTACCTGAAACAGGCGATCGCCCACGTGTACGTACTCGCCCTGCCGCACGTATCGTTGCGAGACCACGCCATCGAAGGGCGCGGCGATCTTCGTCTTCTCCAGCTCCAGATCGAGCGAGTTCACTGCGGCCTGAGCGCTTTGCATCTCCCCGCGCTGCCGCTGCACCT
>DASQRJ010000636.1:0-3215 GCA_035642955.1 Acidobacteriaceae bacterium | reverse complement strand
GAAATTCTGGCGGCGCATTTCAAAGAGCTCGCAGCTTTGCCGGCGCTGATTGCCGGCCAGCTCGACGGCTGGGAGCAGCAGATGGAGCAGATCGCCAAGGCGCTCCACAATGTGGAGACTTATCTCTATCTTGGCCGCGGTATTCACTATGCCATCGCGCGCGAAGGTGCGCTCAAGCTCAAGGAATCGGCGTACCTGCAGGCCGAGGGCTATCCTTCAGGCGAGTTGAAGCACGGCCCAAACGCGTTGGTCGGCTCAACCGCGGCCCTCGTCGCCATTGCCACCGTCGATCGCAGCGAACCCGGCTCCGTCATCCGCTACGAGAAGAGCCTGCAACTGCTGCAGGATATGAAGAAGCAGGGCGCTACCGTCGTCGCGCTCGGCAACGCATGCGACGATGAAGTCGCCGGCGCCGCCACGTACTTCGTACCCGTCGCGCCCACGCGAGAGCATCTGCTGCCGATCACCGAGGTGATCCCGTTGCAGCTCTTCGCGTACTTCTGCGCCATACAACGCGGCATCGACGTCGACCGCCCGCGCAACCTGACGAAGGCTGTGTTGGCGGAGTAACTTGCTACTTCTCCGCCTGCACCAGCCTCTTCAGCGAATCAAGGAAGGTAAAGCGGACCAGCGCCGCCGGCTTCTCCGCATCGGCGATTGCCGCAAGTTGGCTCTGCGGATCGCTCGCCGCCAGCTTCGGGCCGCCATACGCGCTGTTGTTCGGATCAAGATTGAGCAGCGCCTGCAATCCAACCCGGCCTAATTCGCCAAGCTGCTGCGCGCGGATCGCTGCATCGCTCATCCGCGGATTAGCCTGCATCGTTGTCGCGAGCGACGGTGCGATCTCCTGCCACTCCATAAAGCGGCGCGTCAGCCGCGCTTCGGCAGCGGTGCTATCGGCGGTCTTGTTCAGCACCGCGTCCACATCCTGCGCAATCTCAAAGCGCGAAGGCGGATCGGGCACCACCGTATCCACCAGCCGGTCCAGCGGCGTGTGCCCATCCGTGTGCTGGCCCTCGTAGCGTTCGCCAAAGCTCACCGGTTCGAGCACACCTGCAAGCACGGTCAACGCCGTCGGATTCACCTCTCCGCTGATGCTGCGCCGCATCATGGCCGGTCCGGTCATGTGCTTCAGTCCCGCCAGCTCGAGTTCGATGGAGATGCGCGGCAGCCGCTGGTACATCGAGACCACATCGCGATCGCTCTGCGGCGACCAGAAGCGTTCCGCCATCACCGCCGTGCGCGGCCAGATGCGCGAATCGATGGTGCGTTCGTTGAGTTGCTCCGCCCACATGCACACCTCGCCGCCCAGGATCAGCTTCTGCTGCTCTGCCGTCAGCGTCGTGTCGGCCGGGATCGGATCCGCCAGGTAGTGCGTTTCGTTGGACTTCATGCCGTCCAGGTAGTACGGGGCAGAGAGGATGCCGCGATACCCCTGCTGCGCACCAGCCGCCAGCGAATCCACGCCGCGCCACGACTGCACCAGCACGTTCTTCGGCAGCCCGGGCACGAGTACTTCGTCCCAGCCAATCGGCTTTTTCCCGTGCTTCTCTACGATGCGCACCACGCGCTGGCTGAAATAGGTCTGTAACTGCGACGGCTTCTCAAATCCCTTCCGTTTCATGAAGCGCGCAATCCGCGGATTCGAGGTCCACACTTGGCCGTTCACCTCATCGCCGCCGATGTGGAAGTACGCATCCGGGAAGATCTTCGTCATCTCTCCGATAACGCGGTTGAGGAAGACATACGTGCCCTCGCGTGTCGGATCCAGCGCTTCATCATGAATGCCCGCCACATCCGGCAAGTGGAACGGTCCCTTCGAACTTCCAAGTTGCGGATAGGCCACCATCCAGCTCACGGTGTGACCAGGTATATCGAACTCCGGCACCACGCGGATGCCGCGCGCCCGCGCATACGCCACCACTTCCCGCATCTGCTCCTGCGTGTAGAACTCACCGTTCGATCCCAGTCCGGTCAGCTTCGGATAGAGCTTGCTTTCCGCGCGGAAGCCCTGGTCATCGCTCAGGTGCCAGTGGAAGACATTCAACTTCACCATCGCCATGCCGTCCAGCGTGCGTTCGATCTGATTGACCGGCTCGAAGTGGCGGCTGACATCGATCATCAGTCCGCGCCATTGGAAGCGTGGCGTGTCCTCGATACTCACTACGGGAATTGTCGCGGCGTTCTCTTTCAACTGCACCAGTTGCAGTAGTGTCTCCATGCCATGAAAGGCGCCGACGACCGTCGCTGCCTTCAGTGTCACCAGTTGCGGCGTTACCGTCAGCGAATAGGACTCGTCCTCATCCTCTGACTGCACGGCGCCGCCCGCGCCCGCTACATCGATCACGATGCCGGCGCTCGAAACGTCGCCAGCCACCGTGCTGGGAACGTGGGGCAGCGGTACGCCGCTCTCAAACTGCAACCGCTCCATCACGCGGATCACGCCCGCTTCCAGGCGCGCATTGTGGAAGTGGGTGTACGCCACATGCGTGCCGGGCCGAAGCGTAAAGCTGCCGGTGCCTGCTTCGAGGTGCGAGGGCAGCGGCATCAGCCCCAGATCAGTCGTGCTCGCGTTTGCCGTCCGCTGGGCCTGCATACCGTTACCGCTCAACAAAGTGGCGATAAGCACTGCTGTTGCCGCTATTCCGCACCGTTTCCCAACACTCCGCCAGCCCCGATTCCGCATTCTTCCCCGCCTCCTGTTGGCATCTCGTCTTTCACACGCGCAGCACTTTAATGCCGCACTCTTCAAACGGCGCAATCATCGCATCGGTCGCGCCCGTGTCGGTCACTAACATGTGGATCTCCCGCACCGGGCAGATCAGCGCCGGGCTCACCTGGCCGATCTTGGTGTGGTCGGCCACCGCGATCACCTCACGCGCCTGCCGCTGCATCGCGCGGAAGATGACCGCCTCATCCGCCTCCAGCGTCGTTGCCCCGCGCTCCACATCCAGTCCCACGACGTTCAGGAAGACCTTATCCAGGTAAACCTGATTGATGAAGTGCACTGCGTCCGGACCGCTGAGAGAAAACGACCACGCCCAGGGCAGCACGCCGCCGGTGATGGAGGTGCGGATGCCCACGTGGTTGCAAAGTTCCATCCCGATGTTGATGGCGTTCGTGACCACCTTGATGTTGGTGCGATGACGGATCGCGCGGCCGATCTGCGTGGTTGTCGTGCCCGCCGTCAGCCCGATCGTCTCGTTCTCGTGGAT
>DASQRJ010000635.1:0-4753 GCA_035642955.1 Acidobacteriaceae bacterium | reverse complement strand
GGGTGGGGGAATAAAGTCGCGAAGCCTTCCTCCATCGAATATCGAAGCGCAGTGAAAGCCTGCCAAAGTGGACCCTGCAGTTCGCCCGCGCAAGCCACAACATCCGATGGGAGCGACCAAAGAAAGCGAACCCGGCAAAGCGCGCCGCAGGTGCGTCTGCCTGGATGGCAAATCCTATTGGAGGGTTTGAACTTTGTAATCGCTGGGAATCTGCAGCTCGAACTGTTTATCAGGCAGGGGCTGATTGATGACCGCCTTCTGCACGCTGATGGTGATCTGGTAGGCGTCCCGCGGCCGCTGGATGACGATCGAACTCGGCATCTGAGCCGTTCCAAACTGCTTGTATGGCCCATACTCCACGTGCGTTTCCACTGCGCCATCCTCGCCATAGATATCCTGGCCGGTCGGTAGCAGCGTGAGCCGGCTGAAGCGAATCACGCGTGTCGCCTTGAGCACGCGCACCTTCAAACCATCCGTGGCCCGTGGGTCCTCTTCGCCGATGTGCAGCTCATACTCCGGTGTCTCCACCAGTTTCTTGTCCTCCCGGTGCGTCGCGGAGGTGCTGGTCAGATACACCAGCCTCTCCGCGGTGATCGAACGCACCAGCACCGAATCCAGAAAAACGTCGGGCCGCAGGTTTTCGAACGCGTTCGTAGACGGCTTCGTCACCGTATTGCTGCCTACAATCGCGCGGCTTCTCGGGGGGATGACCAGCTTGAACGTCTGCCCATCGCTGGCCAGGTCGAAGGCTCGGGTACGCACGAAGGGCAACAAGCCCAGCACGCGCAGCATGGCCGGCTTGCGCAGCAGGATGTAGCCGTGGAACGGAGTAATGTCCGTCTGTTTGCCCTGCCGCGCCCCGCCTGTCGTGGCTTGAAAGTCGACCGTCGCGGTCAGGCTCGTGACCGCTGCGTAGCGGTCGTTCACGCCGTTCACCAGCTGCGCTACGCTCGCGTCCATGGCGGGACCGGCCAGCGTGGTTCTCTCCACTTTGTGGGTGTGGTAAAGACAGCCGCTCAGCCAAGGCAGCCCTGCCAAAAAAACCACACTCCACCATCGTCTTTGCATCACGGGAATAATCAGGACAGCAAACCTTAAGTATAGCTAAAGGTCGCGGAGCATCTCCGATGGATGCACCCGTGCAGCGAAGGCCAACCCGGCTTCTCCGCCCAATCCTGTTGTCATCTCGACCGCAGCCAAATCACCCGCCTCGTCATCTCGACCGGCGCGAAGCGAAGTGGAGAGATCTGCTTTCCTCGCTACTCTCTCGATCTTGGCGCTCAGCTTCCTACGGCGTAGCCCCGCCTGCCCGCTGCGCCTGGCGGTAGGCCGCCACGTTGCGCTGATGCTCTTCAAGCGTCTTGGCAAAGCGCGAATGGCCGCTCGTCCTGGGATCGGCAACGAAATAGAGGTACTCTGTCGCCGCCGGATGTAATGCTGCCTGCAACGAAGCCGCGCCCGGGCTGCAGATCGGCCCCGGCGGTAGTCCGGTATGCCGATAGGTGTTGTAAGCCGAATCATGCTGCAGATCCGATTCGTAAATGGTTCCACGGTAACGATTTTCGAGCATCGCCGCGTAGATCACCGTGGGATCGGTCATCAGCGGCATGTTGTCGCGCAACCGATTTTCCATCACGCTCGCCACCAGCGGGCGGTCGCTCGCCACCGGCGTCTCCTTTTCCACCAGCGACGCCAGCGTTACCGTGCGATGCACATCTCCGGTGAGTCCGATCTGCGTCGCCTCCTGCCGGAATCGCTTCACCATCGCGTGCAGGATGGTCATCGGGGTGTCGCTGCGCTGGAAACGATAGGTATCCGGATACAGGTAGCCTTCCAGGCTCGTCGCCGTCGGGTCCAGATCAGCAATCAGGGCGGTATCCCGGTGCGCCGCCGTCAGGAAGGCGTCGCGGGTTGCGAGTTGTGCCGCTTCCACCGCGATCGCGATATCGAAGAGGTTGTAGCCCTCCGGAACCGTCACCACCCGGTAGTACACATCGCCGCGCCGTAGCCGGTCATACACCGCGAATACGCTCGCCGGATGATCGAAGCGGTACTCGCCCGCCTTCAATGTGCCGTGCTTCACCATGCGCACTACATCGAAGGCATAGCGGCTGCGGATAATCCCGCGCGCCTCCAGCAGCCTCCCCATCCCTTGAGAGGAGGTGCCCGGCGCAATCTCCACAAATGTTTCCAGGTGCGGCCCGGCGGGCGCGGCAAGGAACCAGGCGCCGGCACCCAGCGCCAGCAGGAGGAGGAGCAGCAGAAAGCGACGCAAGAGTGGTCAGATCCCTTCGCGGGTCAATCGAAGCACTCCATCGATTGTAGTCTCCACCCCCAGCGCCCCTCGCTATCATGAAAGCGTGTCGGAAGTGCCACTTTCGGGTCAATCGGAGCCTAGGGCGGCCGTTACGCAGCCCTGGCTGGGCCTCGATGTCGGCACGCGCCGCATCGGGGTCGCGCTCTCCAGCGTGCTCGGCATTGCCCAGCCCTTGCTGACGATGGAGCGCACGCAGCCCCGCCGCGACCAGCGGTCTATCCTCCGCCTGGCGCGTCGTCACGGCTGCGCTGGCATCGTCGTCGGCAATCCGCTTCACCTCTCCGGCGACCACAGCCCCCAGACCGAGCGTGTCCATCGCTTTGTGGAGGAGCTGAAAGCTCTCATCGCCGAGACTCCCCAGGGAAACCAGAGCGTCACCGACGCCGTCCGCCCACGCCTCACCGTCCACCTCTGGGACGAGCGCCTCTCCACCGCCGAAGTCCACGCCGCACTGGAAGCCGCCGGCCACCATCCTGCCGACCGCCATGCCCGCACCGGCATCCGCGCTGGCATCGTCGACCAGCTTGCCGCCGCCCTCATCCTGCAGGGCTGGCTTGACGCCCAAAGCGGCTTCGTTACCCTGCTTCCGCCAGCTCCATAGGCACCCGCGCCCGTCGTATAATGACCTTTTGGCGGATACCGGATCCCTGCCGTTCCTTGCGGCTTGTACTTTTCCCAGGCCGTCACGGATATTTCCATGCCCGAACACATCAAGAAAAAGTTAGAAGAAGAGATTCGGCAGATGGAGCATGAGCTCCAGCATGAGTTGCCGCAGGAGATCAAGAAGGCGGCTGCGCTCGGCGACCTCAGTGAGAACGCCGAATATCACATGGCCAAGCAGCGCCAGGAGTTCGTGAATGCGCGTCTCGGACAGCTCAAGAAGCGCATGGCGGAGCTCTCGCTGGTCAACCTGTCCAACATCCCTCATGACCGGATCGCCTTCGGTTCCACCGTCCGCGTCTTCGACAACACCAAGGACGAAGAGATCGTATACAAGCTGGTCACCTCGGAAGAGTCCGATGTGAACCAGGGACTCATCTCCACCACCTCGCCCATCGGCCGCTCGCTCATCGGCAAGCAGGTCGGCGACACGGTCACCGTCGTCACCCCCAATGGAAATCGCGAGCTGGAGGTTCTGAAGCTCACCACCATCCACGACGAAGCCGCCAAGGGTGAAGCCAAGTAAGCGGAGGACGATGTCTCGATGATCTGTGGAGGCGCAGCGTAGTGATGGGGAAGACCTGTGATTTGAGGAGACGGAGCCGATGACCCCGAAAGGCGGAGCCTATGACTTGGACTAGCGCCTTCGGCCGCGGTTGCGGCGTGATCCTGCAGGCCATCGTCAACGGGCTCGCCCTCACGCGCATCTCGCCCAATGTCCTTACCTTCATCGGCCTGCTCATCAACACCGTCGCCGCCATCTTCTTCGGCCTGGCCAACAGCCATAACTACGTCCGTTACTTCCTCTACGCCGGCCTGGTCATCATCGGCGCCGGCATCTTCGACATGGTCGATGGCCGCGTCGCTCGCCAGACCGATCAGGTCACTGTCTTCGGCGCCTTCTTCGATTCCGTCATCGACCGCTACTCCGACGTCGTCCTCTTCTTCGGACTGCTCGTCTTCTACGCGCGCGGCAACCGCTTCTTCTACGTCGTGCTCGCGGGCTTCGTCATGATCACGTCGCTGATGGTCAGCTACACCCGCGCCCGCTCGGAAGCCCTCATCGGCTCCTGCAAGGTTGGTTTCATGGAGCGGCCGGAGCGCGTGGTACTCATCATCCTCGGGGCGCTCTTCGAGCGCTGGGGCGTCATGGCGCCCGCGCTCTGGGTGCTCGCGGTCCTCTCCACCATCACCGTCATTCATCGCATCTCGTACACCTACACCATGGCCAAGACGCTGACACTGGAAGCGCCTTCGGGTGCCCCGCGCTCGGTTCCGATCCGGCCCGCATCCAGCCCCGGCCCCGTCTCCAGCACCGCATCCGTCAGCGGAGCCGAGCACGAGCTCATCTCCGCCCCCAACGCACCCCGCGCCTAGGCCAAACCTGCACGCGGCCAAGACCGCAAAGCAGAGCTTTCACCTGATAGTCAAGGCATCGGCCTCGTATAGCTCGTGACATCTGCTCGATAAACCCCATGTAGGATGGTCTGTTCGCATGCCCGATCGACCTATCCTCCTTGTTCATGGCGGCGCCTGGGCCATCCCCGACGACGCTGTCGAAGCGCACACCTTCGGTGTCCGCAGCGCGCTGCTTGCCGGCTATGCGTTGCTGGAACGCGGAGCCACGGCCGTCGATGCGGTCGAGGCAGCCGTCGCTGTGCTCGAAGACGACGAAGCCTTCGATGCCGGACGCGGCTCGTTTCTCACCCGCGACGGCAAAGTCCAGCTCGATGCACTGCTGATGGATGGCGGCGTCACCGGAACCATGCGCGCGGG
>DASQRJ010000634.1:0-5468 GCA_035642955.1 Acidobacteriaceae bacterium | reverse complement strand
ACGCGCTCTTGCTCTGCTGCAGGGTCTGCTCAACGCCTCCGACGGCGGCGAGGAGTCGGCAATCGGACATCTCTACATGCTGGCGCGGACCTTCCGTCAGATGCTGGTGATCCTGGAAAAGAATGTGCGCGACTCCCGCGCTATCTGGCAGGCGTTGTGGCAGGGTTTCCGCATGCCGCCGTTCGCCGCGGAAGATCTCATCCGCCAGGCGCGCCGCTACAAGAGCCGCCGCGAGCTGACACGCGCGCTCCGGCTCATCGCGCGTGCGGATCTGGAGCTGCGTTCGTCGCCGCCGGACAAGCGGCTGGTGCTGGAGCGCCTGGTGCTGGCGCTGGCCAGCGAGGAGCAAGCCCAGCCGGCGCTGGGGCTTCTGAATGCGCAGTACGCGATGGAACTCTAGCGCACGGCGAGTCGGCAGGCAACACCACCTGGCAGCCGCACATCTCCGGGTTTGAGCAATTGGAGATGCCCGAATGCCATTCGCACTCACTTGGAGTGATATCGCCGTACGCTTGGCATGCACGCTGATCGCGGGCATTCTTGTCGGTATTGACCGGGACGAAAAGCGCCGCGCAGCTGGCATGCGGACGAACGTGCTGGTGTGTCTGGCCGCGTCTCTGTCGATGATCCTTGCCAACGGAATGCTCGGCACCGCGGGCAAAAATGCCAGCTCATTCTCTGTCCTCGATCTCATGCGATTGCCGCTGGGCATTCTCTCCGGCATGGGGTTCATCGGGGCGGGAGCGATTTTGCGCAAGGGCGATATGGTGCTCGGCGTGACGACAGCGGCGACGCTGTGGATGGTCACCATGCTGGGTCTCTGCTTCGGCGCCGGGAAGATTCTTCTGGGAGCCGTTGGACTGCTGCTCACGCTGTTCACGTTGTGGGGACTCAAGGTGGTGGAGCGCCACTTGCCGGAGGAGCAGAGAGGATCGTTGTGTGTGATTTCGACTGGCGAAGCGTTGTCGCCCGAACTGCGCGGCCTGGTGAAGCAGAGCGGTATGCACGTTCACTCGTGGTCCGTGGATACTTCGCGCGAGAATGCAAGAGTGACAGTGGAATGCGAGCTGCGTTGGCGAACACGAGAACGTGAGCCTGCGGATCCTCCTCTGATCGAGTCATTGCGGAAGCGGGCCGACGTGGAGCGCGTGCGCTGGCAGGTTGCCGGCTGAGTTCGCGATATCCATTCCAGCGGAGGACGAAAAAAAGCCCGGCTTCCGGGTGCCGGGAACAAATCAGCACCCTACGCCGGGCCACGAAGCGAGTTTTCAGCGAGCAGGGGGCAGCCGTTCACTCTCCGGCGCGTGAAGGGGGGCGGTGTGCGCACTTTCGCCGCATGTCGGCATCGCCTCGGCGCAAGCTCATTTCATTGTTCGTGACCGATGAGTCCACGAACTGCTCCGGATCGGGCAGCGCTGGAGTGTTCCAGGAGTGAGCCGGGAGGTCGGGATGCCGACGAATCAGCCGTGCGAGCTGGCGGATTCTGCGGAGGGCGGGGGATGAGTGGAAGAGCATAAAGCACCTCGTATTCGCCTTTTGTTCGCCAAGAATACCAAGCGGATTTCCGTTCCGGTAGTAACCACGGTCTGTGGATATCGACCGTTGGATGGACGATGCAAATAAAACAATCTAAATAAGATAGAGCGCGTTTACTCCATCAGTCCCGCAGTGTCGATGCCATGCGGGCGGGTGGTCAGGGTGATGGCGGCCGCGAGGATGAGAACCCCGCCGATCCACGCCCACGGGCCAAGACGATCCCCCAGCAACTGGACGCCGAGATAGGAGCCGAGCATCGGCTCGATGTTGAGGAAGACGGCGGCGCGCGATGCAGGGACGTGGTGAATGCCCCAGTTCCAAAGCAGGGTAGAGCCGGCGGTGCAGAAGAGGCCACTCGCCGCGGAAGCCAGCCACGCCGCAAGCGGTACGCCATGGATGGGTGGGGCTCCATCCTGCAGCAGCACCCAGATGGCGATCATGACGGTCCCGGAGTAAACGCCGTAGACCGTGATGACGGCAGGCGGATGGCGCTCCATGAGCCGTTTGTTCATCAGGATCCAGAAGAGCGCGACCACGAGCGCAGCCAGCACCAGCAGATCGCCAATAAGCGATGGGCCTTTGCCTGCCGGCGCGTGGTGGCCGCCGCCGAGCACGATCAGTGCAACGCCGATGGTGGAGCTGACCAGGGCCGCCCATCCGACGCGATCCAGCCGCTCGCCTGCGAACAGTGTGGCGGCGGCGCCCAGCAATACCGGCATGCTGCCGACCATGAGCGATGCGTGCGAAACCGTGGTGAGCGAAAGCCCGTAGAACTGCACCAGGTACTGCACCGGTACGCCGAGGAACGAGGCGACCAGAAGCAGCCGCCACTCTCGCGCGTTGAGTTGTGGGCGATGACGCAGCGCAAAGGGCAATAGGCCAAGGCACGCGAAGAAGAATCGGTAGAGCACCATGTGGCCCACGCCCATATCGGCCAGCACGATCTTGCCGAAGTAGAAGCCTGTGCCCCAGAAGCAACCGGCCAGCGCGCACGCACCGTAACCCAGCCAATGTGCGGCGGCGGCGCGTGGGGGCGAAGTGGTTGCGGGCATACCACTAATGTACGGGGCGCCGGTGGATTGTTGAGCAACTCGATCAGATGCTGATGAGGCCGGAGCAAATCGCCCAGAGCGAGAGTGTGGCGACGACCATCCACAACAGCACACCCTGCAGCATGGGGCGCACGCCAACCTTGCGCAGAGTCGCCTTCGAAATGCCGCTGCCGATTAGGAAAAGCGTGACCGTGAGTCCGCAGCGGCCAAGCTTCGAGAATGCTGCGAATACCGGTGCGAGCCCATGGATGTAGGTGTTCGCCACCGCCGCCAGGCAGAAGTACAGGATGAACCACGGCCACTGGATGCGGGTGCTGCTCTTGGAGATCGCCGCGGTCACCAGAGCGAGCGGCACGATCCACAAGGCCCGCGCCAGCTTGACGGTGGTGCCGACGGTCAGCGCCTGCGGGCCGTAGTGCGCGGCGGCGCCCACCACCGAACTGGTGTCATGAATGGCCAGCGCCGCCCAAAGACCGAACTGCGACTGTGTGAGATGGAGAGCGAAGCCGATTGCAGGAAAGGCCAGCAGCGCGATGGCATTGAGGGTGAAGACCGTGCCCAGCGACACCGCCATGTCTTCATCGCTGGCCTTGGTGATGGGCGCGATGGCCGCGATGGCGCTGCCGCCGCAGATGGCGGTGCCACAGGTGATAAGGAATGCTGCCTTGGGCTGCACACTCAGCAGGCGGCCCAGCAAGGTGCCCAGCAGGATGGCGGAGGTGATGCTGACGGCGGTGTAGAGGAAGCCCGAAGCTCCCGCATGCACCACCTGGTGCAGGTTCATTCCAAAGCCGAGTGCCACGACGGAGGCCTGCAGCAATAGCCGCGAGAGGTCGCGGCTTTCCGGCGCGAAGGGATGCGGCAGCAGCAGGCCGAAGACGATACCGGCCGCGAGGGCCACCGCCGGAGAGACAAATCCGCTGGCAGAAATGATGATGCAAATGAAGAAAATGCGCTTGGCGCCGGTGGGAGTCACTCTCGTTCCAGTGTCCGGTGAGAAGGTAACGGAGTCCAAGGAGAAATTGTGATGCCCGATAGGTCGAAGTTATCGGCGTGCCGGGGCTCGGCGCATCTGCGCGCGATGCGTCCGCAGCAATTCCACCATGGCCGCGGTGGCGCCAGTCGGCTCGGGCCCGGTGGGTGTCAGCAACAGAAGGTTGCGCGGGATGGTGAGACCGAGGACGGGCACGATGGCGAGCGTACCCATGGCGAGCTGGCGTTGAATCGCGCTGCGCGAGACAAAACCAATGCCGACGCCGGACTCGATGCAGCCCAGGATGGCCTCGGTGGAGTTGAGCTCGAGCACGATCTGCAGATCGCGTACGGACAGGCCTGCGGCTTCGAGCGTGGTCTCGATGATCTCGCGTGTGCCGGAGCCGCGTTCCCGCATGAGCAGAGGTGCGGCGGCGATCTGCTGCAGTGTGATCGAGCGCTGCCCGGCCCACTCATGGCTGGGGGGCACCAGAAGCACCAGCTCGTCTTCGAGCCAGATCTCCGAGCGCACCTGGCTCGCGTGCGGCGGTCCCTCCACCAGGCTCAAATTCACGCGGCCGGATGCGATGGCATCCGCGGCTGATTCGGTGTTGCTGCTCTCCAGTTCCACATGCACCGCAGGATGCAGGCGCAGAAACGCGCCCAGCAGCGGCGGAAGAATATACTGCGCGATGGTCGTAGAGGCAGCGATGCGCAGCGTGCCGGAGATCTGGCCTTTGAGTGAGGCGAGTTCCACTGCGGCTTGTTCCAGCAGCGCGCCAGACTGCTCCGTGTAGTGCAGCAGCACGGCGCCGGCGGCGGTAAGCGTCACCTCGCGGCCGCTCCGGTCGAAGAGCGGCAGCCCGACCAGCTCCTCAAGTGCCTTGATCTGCTGGGTGACCGCAGGCTGAGTGAGGTAGAGCTCTTCCGCCGCGCGACGGAAGCTGCGCTGCGCGGCAACAGCGCGAAAGACCGTGAGGCGGTAGTTCTCCAGAATCACGCTCGGCCTGCTGTGACGCTTGCAGCACGGCAGTGCGAAGGCCCGTCGTGACTGGCCTTCGGCGGCGTGATTACCAGACGCGGCACATCTTCTCCGGAGCAGGCGCCATCGGCTGTCCCACTTTGCAGCCGAAGGCCTGGCGGAACTCCGGCATGTTCACGATGACGCCGTTGGCGCGAATACGATCGGGCGAGTGCGGGTCGGTGCGAACCGACAGGCGCAGCAGCTCGGGCCGCTCGGTGGAACAATAGTTCTGCGCAAAGCCGAGAAAGAACTCCTGCCTCGGCGTATAACCGGTTGCGGTTTTCGCATCGAGCGGTGTGTGCTTGCCCGCGGCGTCGGCCACCAGCGCCAACCATGCCAGGCGCAGGCCCCCGTTGTCGGCGGTGTTCTCGCCCAGCGTGAGCTTGCCGTTCACGTGCAGGTCGTCGACCGCGACAAAGCCGTCGTACTCCTTCACCAGGCAGTCGGTGCGTTGCTCAAATCGCTTGACGTCGTCCGCCGTCCACCAGTCCTTCAGGTTGCCGTGCCCATCGAACTTGCGGCCCTCGTCATCGAATCCGTGGGTCAGCTCGTGACCTTCGATGGCATCGATGTGGCCGTAGTTGGTCGCATCGGAGGCGCTTCGGTCATAGAAGGCGGGCTGCAGGATGCCGGCGGGGAAGTTGATGGTATTCATCGAGGGATCGTAATAGGCATTCACCGTCGGCGGCGTCATGTCCCATTCGCCCTTGTCGACAGGGCGTCCGATCTTGTGAAGCTGATAGTTGTCCGCGAAGTCGCCGGCGCGGATTGCGTTGCCCAGGCCGTCGCCGGGCTTGATGGTGAGCGCGGAGTAGTCGCGCCATTTGTTCGGATAGCCGATCTTGTCCACGATTTCGGCCAGCTTCTCGTGCGCCTTGGCCCTG
>DASQRJ010000633.1:0-11576 GCA_035642955.1 Acidobacteriaceae bacterium | reverse complement strand
ACGTTCGGTCCGAGATCCGGATTGGTTTGCGCCAGGGCGGCCGGGCTCACAGCCGCCAGTCCCACCAGGAGCATTCCGCAAAGCCGGACGAAGAATGGCTTCATACTCAATGAGTTCATGATCCCAACTTCCGATTCGCTGAGTTGTACTGCGCCCGCAACACTAGGAGCTGGGAGATACGCCTGTCAAGCGTCGACCCGCAAGACAATCGCTAGTCTATGAAACACAATTGAAGTCGAACATGACGCTCCCGCTGCGATGGCGACGTTACCAGGTAAATACTTGGTTACCGTCAAGTCCGGTGCGCAGTATCGCATTTCATGGATCGCTGCCGATGGCGAACAGCTTCTGCAAGGCGAGGATTTGTCACTGTTGTCGCGCAAAAGGCAGCAGAGGCCGCAGGCGCCGGTCCCGTTGGACGACGGACCGCACTTTTAGAAAACGGGCGCGCAAATTGTGGAAGGGCGCAGCGTCAGTGCACTCCTTCCAGAGAGATCCGCATGGCGTCTAGAGCATTTTCCCTGATGCTGCGAGGCAGCGGAGAGTCTCTCGGTGTGGCTTTTCCTTAACGAAAAGCCACAAGAGCTTCCGTTGGCCGCTCTATATCTACAGGGAAAATGCTCTAACCCGCGTCAGGCTGCGGGACTTTGCAGTATCTGCGACAGCGCACGCAGCCGTTTCGCATCGGCCGGATCCTTGGCGGCCGATGCATCCGTCTCCAGAGAAGCCGCCATTCCCTGCAGCTTTGCCACATCCTTTTTGCCCAGACGCGATCTCTGCGCGCGTCCTATCGCCTTATGGAAGGCGGCGATGCGCTTGGCCGGAAGCGCCTGCGACCGCGATAGCTGATCCAGATACGCACGCGCAACCGTCAGTTGCAACGGCCACGTAATCTTCGACTGGTCCTGCACGTTGAGCTCGTCGAACCGCACCAGGTTGGTCGCATCGATCTCGTTCTGCGTCAGGAATTTGCTCGGCACCAGCTTGAACACATCCAGTCCCCGCGCAATCTCCGAACCGTAGATGTAGCCGTTGTACCAATACGCCGACCAGTCTCCACCCAGAACCACGGTCTTGGCATCGATGGGACCGCGATCGAAATAAGCAATCTCATAAGGATGCGCAGCGTCGGTAAAATCCATCACCGAAATGCCGCCTTGGTACCACGCCTGAACCTCAATATCGCGTCCCGGCACGGGTACCAGCGACCCGTTGTGCGCAACACAGTTTTCCGTCGCCGTCTGCGCCGCCGGCATCTTGTAATAACTCGTCAGGGAAAGCTTGTCGCCGCTCAGGTTGAAGATCGCGTCCGCTCCCCACTTGTTGGGATCCGTCGCGCGGCAGCGCGGCAGCAATCCCCCGCCCCACTCGTCGGTGAACACCACCTTCGTTCCGTCGTTCGAGAACGACGCGGAGTGCCAGTACGAATAGTTCGGATCGTTCACCGCATCGACACGCCGCGGATGGACCGGGTCCTTGATGTCCAGCAGAATGCCGTTTCCCGAGCATGCGCCCGCCGCAAGCCCGATGGCCGAATACACCGTGATGTCATGGCACTGGTTGGTGTCCACGGCCTTTTCCTTGCCATGGCTTCCGCCGTTGTTAAGGCCGTTCAGCGCGCCCGTGCGCGCATCGATGAATACCCGCGGGCTTGAGACCACCTTCGCCTGCTCCGGGTTGGCCAGCGGCACCTTGATCACGTCGATACGAAACAGAGAGGTATTCGGATCCTTATCCGGAGCCTCGCCCGAGCAGCCGGCAAGCTCCTCTGGCTGACGTACAAACGATGTGCCCGAGACGTAGATATAGACATTGTCTTTATCGTTCGGATCCACCACCAGCGTGTGCGTATGAGACCCGCGGCAGGTCTGCACCGCCGCCACCTGCTTCGGGTTCCGAATGTCGGAGATATCGAAAATCCTGACGCCGCGAAAGCGCTCCGGGCTCGCCGCCGGCAGCCGGCGTTCTTTTTCATGCCCTTTTTCCGGCGGAGGCAGCGGCGGGAAACCCTGCGTGCCGCAGTCCAGACGTCCGTTCGGCATCTCCACCGACATGAAGAGCAGCTTCCCGTACACCGAGACATCGCCCTGTCCGCCCGGACACACCAGCGTGGTAATCAGCGACACCTTCGCTGGATTCGAGATGTCGTAGAAGCTGACGCCGTAGAAGTTTCCTTGGAACAAATGCGTTCCCTGGAACGCAAAGTCCGAGTTCGCGAAGGCGAGCTGTGCGATCACCAGCTGCAGCGGTTTCGGCATCTTGCTGGTGTCGCTAATCCCCAGCATGCCCAGCGTCTTCTGCACCGTTGGATCGTCGGGCTGCGTGGATGGCAACTGAAACGCACTGGGCTTTTTCAGAAATGCGATGTGCTCCATTCCCATCGCCGCTTCGCCGGCATCATAGAGTCCCGGCTTCAATCCCACGCGCGGGTCGTTGGTCGAGGATCCCGTCATGCCCGGCGGCAGCGGTGTCGCCGGTTGCGGTGCAAATGGATCCGCTTCGTCCCCCGCAGCCTGCTTGTCGTTTGGAGCAGGTTTTGCCGTCGCTGCAGGTGGCGTCGCCGGAGCAGCAGGAGTCTGCGCTCGCAAAGCACTATAGGAGCACATCCCAGCAACAGCACATACCATTCCCAACCAACGTAGCGTGCGACCGTGGATCCGGTTCATCGTTTCTCCTTCAAGATGTTTTCCATGATTCTGATCTCGGCCCGCTGCGAGTTATCTACGTCGGTAGCAAAATCGAAAAGCTCGGCATCCTGGCCGGCGCCGGGTGTATCGAACAGCTGCTTGGTCATCACCAGCGCGCCGCCGTGATGTTGAATCATTCCGGTCAGAAAGAGCCGATCGAACTCCGCGCCCTTGGCCTGCCGTAAGGCCTCCATCTGCGGCGATGTCAGCATTCCCGGCATCATCGGCATCGCGCCTCCGTCTTTATCCATTCCGGCCATCCCCGCCATCGTCATCGACACCGGATCGCCGCGCGCCACCAGCCATCGCTTCATGAACTTCATCTCGTCGGACTGGGAAAGGCTGATCCGTTCCCCCAGCAGGCGAACCTCTTTGTTCTCGGTACGCGACGGAATCAGCGCGGTCATCTCGACCGCCTGCCCGTGATGCATGATCATTCCTTGCATGAACTCGACATCCGCCTGCGATGGCTGCGGCACCCGGCCGGTCGTCGAAGGCGGAAGTTTCCTGCTGGGGGTTCCGGGCGCGCCGGGCTCAACCACCGTCACCGAGTCCGGCGTCCTCTGCTGGGCATGCCCCACGGCAGCGGACAGGCTGCAAAGGGATAGCACGGCGATGAGCCCCAAGAACGCCGGAAGCCGCGCCGGTAAGACGAGCGGTCTGAGGCTTCGAGCCGGGCGACCGAACCTCAAACTATCCTCGCGAATGGACATGTGGGATGCCCACTACCCTATCACGTCATCGAAAGTCGTAACACCGAACCGGCCTTTTGCGGTTCAGACCCGGCTTGAATACGCGGCGCCCCCGTTCATCGCACTGTTTACGGATGTATATATTGGATGAGCTGCGTTCGGTCGCAGATGAGGACGCTTGTCCGTCCAGGAACTATGGGGGCAAAGAGTATGCCGGGCATTTCGCGCAGACGCTTTCTTCAGTCAGGTTCGCTCGCATCCGCGGCCGTCGCCACCGGCAGTCTGTGGGGCGACAATGCTTTGACTGCGGAGACTCCGGATAGCGGCCCGCTTTCGGAGTTCAGTTACGGCGACGTATTGATGGCCAGCGACCTGCACGAAGCGCAGCTCATGACGACGCACTCCGTGCTCATGGCGCTGAGCGAAGACAGTCTGCTGAAGCCGCTGCGCGCGATGTCCGGCATGCCCGCGCCCGGCGAGACGCTGGGCGGCTGGTACCACTACAATCCCGACTACGACTCCAGCAACAACTTCGACTACGGCTTCGCGCCCGCATGCACCTTCGGCCAGTGGGTCTCCGCCCTCGCCCGCGCCTACGCCATCAACGGCGATGAGGAGACGCGCCAGAAGGTGCTGCGCCTCAACCGCCTCTACGCGCAAACCATCTCCGCCGACTTCTACATCAAGAATCGCTTCCCCGCGTATACCTATGACAAGCTGCTGCTCGGTCTGCTCGATTCGCATACCTACGTGAAGGATCCGCAGGCTCTCGCCATCCTCGAGCACACCACCAACACCGCGCTCCCGCACCTGCCCGGGCGCGCCATCGAGCATGGCGTTCCCTGGCGGACAGATCACCCGCACCAGGATTTCTGGACCTGGGACGAGTCCTACACCATCTCGGAGAATCTGCTCCTCGCCTCCCAGCGTGGAGCCGGCCGTCGCTACTACGATCTCGGCCTGCAGTATCTCGACGACGAAAAGTGGTTCGATCCCCTCTCCCGCAATGAGAACGTCCTCGCCGGCCGCCACGCCTATAGCTATGTCAATTCACTCTGCTCCGCAATGATGGCCTACATGGTCGCCGGCAGCGAAAAGCATCTGCTGGCGGCCCGCAACGCCTTCGCCATGCTGCACGCGCAGAGCTATGCCACCGGCGGCTGGGGTCCGGACGAGGCGCTCCGCGCGCCCGGCAGCGGCGATCTCTACGCCAGCCTCACCAACACCCATCACACCTTTGAAACCCCGTGCGGCTCTTACGCGCACTTCAAGCTCACACGCTATCTGCTGCGCGTCACCCGCGATGCGCGCTATGGCGACAGCATGGAGCGCGTCATGTACAACACCGTCCTCGGCGCGAAGCCGCTGCAGGAGAATGGCGAGACCTTTTACTACGCCGACTACAACTTCAACGCGAAGCGCGTCTACAAGGAATTCCGCTGGCCCTGCTGCTCCGGCACCCTGCCCCAGGTGGCCGCCGACTACCGCATCAATATGTACTTCCGGGCGCCCCAGGCGGTCTATGTCAACCTCTACATACCCTCGACCCTGCGATGGTCCGAAAACGGAGCCGCGCTTTCGCTCACCCAGGAGGGCCTGTATCCCTATGAGGATCACGTATCTTTCACGATGACGAGTTCCCAACCCACCGAGCTGACCCTGAACTTCCGCATCCCCGCATGGGCGGAGGGCGGATCGATCTACGTCAACGGCGCACGCCAGCGGGGGCTCGCCGTCCCCGGCCACTTCGCCGCCATCCGCCGCGAATGGAAGACCGGCGATCGCGTGGAGCTCGAGCTTCCCCTACGGATGCGCCTCGAAGCCATCGATACGCAGCACACCGACACGGTCGCGCTGCTGCGGGGCCCGCTCGTGCTCATGGCGGTAAAGCAGCAGCAGGACGCTCCGGTGCCGAAAGTGCCGCGGGAGCAATTGCTGGCGGCCAAGCGCATTGGCGAACGCCAGTGGCAGGTGGACGCGGCAAGCGGACCCGTCACCCTGCTGCCCTTTACCTCGCTCGGCAGCCTGCCCTACACCACCTACATGAAGGCGGTCTGAGAGCACGGGACGCATCAAAATTCCTTGGACGATGTGTCGAATTCCGATCCAGCCGTTCGTCGAGATAGTGAAGGCAGGGCAACCGGCCTACCCGAAGACCACTACCAGGAGAAGATATGGCGCAATACTTGGTTGCTGTTCACCACCCCGACAACTACGACCCGTCCCTGGAGGGCGAAGCCATGATGCGCGACATCCACGCCCTCAACAGAGAGATGATTGCGGCTGGTGTCAGGATCTTCGCTGGCGGCCTCTCCCCGGCCAGCAACGCGAGGTCGCTGCAGGCGCAGCCCGATGGTAAGGTGCACATCACCGACGGGCCGTATCTGGAGACCAAGGAGTTCATCGGCGGTTTTTGGATACTGGAAGCCGCTGACCTGGACGAGGCGCTGGCGTGGGGGCGCAAAGCCGTCGTCGCCTGTCGGGCGCCGGTTGAGGTGCGCGCGTTTCTGCCGCCGATGCCAGCCTGACGGCTGACGCCGGGGTGCCATAGCGAGCAGCGCTGCAGACGCGACAAAAGGCTTGCGGCCGGCCCGCTGAAGGCCATCTATTTTTCAGACAGTTTTGAGGCTCTAGAGCGATCCGCGGGCGGCGGCTTCATCCGGAAAGAGCGACGCATACTTCGTGATCCCCACCATCGTGAAGACCTTCTGAAAATGCGGCGTCAGGCCGAATGCCGCGATCTTCTGGCCGCTCTTGTTGGCTTCCATCAGCATCTGGATCACCAGAGCGATGCCGCTCGAATTGATGTAATCCACTTTGGAGAAGTCCAGCAGGACCGGCTTGGATTTATTGACCGTTTCGTAGGTGCCCAGCAAGGCATCGTGCGAGCTGGAAGAGATGTCGCCGCTGAAGCGCAGCACGGCAATCCCGCCGCCGTTACCATCCTGAATTTGATCGACGCTCGCTTTGGTTTCCGTCTGCACTTTAGTCGCTCTCCTTGTCTAGCCTGATCACCAACCGTACATAACTGCCCCGTCCGCTGTCCTTCACCCACTCGGCCTCGTCCACCAGCGACTGGATCAGGAACATGCCCATCCCGCGGGGATCTTCCTCGCCGTGCACCTTGCGGTCGATATCCGGTTTGGCCGGTAGCTTCGAAATACCGCTGCCGTTGTCCAGCACCGTAACTTCCAGGCTGTCCTCGTGTGCGGAAAGCGTGACTCCGACCGACAGGTTCTCGTTGAGTTGGTTCCCGTGTTCGATGGCATTGATACAGGCTTCCGCAATCGCGGTCTTCAGATCTTCAATGCGATCGTCCGGAAAGCCCATCAGCTTCGCGACACTGGCAGCCGTACCCATGGCAACCTTCTCGTATCCCATACGGGAGGGAACGCGGAGCTCGACCGGTTTGCCCTTCAAGTTGACCATGTACCCTCGTTAGTATCCTCGTTACGCCTGCTCTCTCAGGAGCGCAAGTGCAGTCATATCATCTTCCTGATGTGCACCGCCGCAAAAATCGTGCAGTTCCAGCCATAGCGACTCAAGGATGGCGGCACTTTCGCTCGAATTGCACCCGGTAAATGACTGCAAAAGCCGCTCCGTCCCAAATTCGTCGTCGCCCTTGAAGACCTCGGTCAGCCCGTCGGTATAGAAGAGCAATCGCGACCCACGGGGAAACGCAAACGTCTGCGCCGAGTACTGCATGCCGGGCACCAGGCCGATCGGCGTGCCGCTGGCTGCGATCTGGCGTGCTTCGGGTGGGTTGCCGGTCACCAGAAATCCCGGATTGTGGCCGGCATTCACCACCTCCAGCGTATGCGTGGCCGGGGCGAGCCGAAGAAAGATCGCAGTTACATAGCGCCGCCGCGCCTCCACGCCCTCAGCATGGTGCTGCTCGTTCAGGCGTCCGGCCAGCTCCGCCAGCGTCACCCCGGAGCTGGCAATGGCGCGGAAGGCCGATCGAAAGGAGGTGCTGACAATGGCTGACGCCAGACCCTTTCCCGCAACGTCGGCCACCGTCATGATCTGCTCGCCGCTGGGCAGCTCGATGATGTCCACGTAGTCGCCTCCGACCTCGTAACAGGTCGTGGAACGAAAGGCAATCGAGTAGCCCGCAATCTGCGGCAACTGCTGGGGCAGCAGGCTGCGCTGGATAAGCCGGGCCGCCTCCAGGTCCCGCTGCACCCGTGTCCATTTCAGGTTGCGCTCGTGGTAACGCGCATTCTCCAGCGCCACCCCGGCCTGCAGCGACAGGCCCTCCAGGAAATCCTCTTCGTAGAGAGAAAGCCCGCGGCCGATCGGCGGCGCGACCAGCAGTTCCGCCAGCAGATAGCCGTCCTTGGTCTGGAGCGGATAGCGCGGACAACCCTCCCACGGCTCCGCCGGCATCGCGCCATAGACCATGCGCGGATCTGTAATCAGCGCGCCCGGCAACTCCAGTTCGCGCACCACAATGCGCAGCACCGTGTTGATCAGCTCCTCCAGTTGGACCGTCGAATGGACCTGGCGCGAGGTCTCCAACAGTGCCTGCAGCCGCGCCACCTGCTGCTGCAGATCGACGATGTCGACCTGGTTCTGCGCGACGTTTGGCGTCGGGTTCGGCACGTTGGCGGGTGAGGCGCTCGGCATTCTGGCAATCGCTCCTTCAGGCGGTGGCAATCTGCGTGGTCAGGCTCACAGTCGCGGCTTTGGGTGCGCCGGCAGCATGACGGGTAATGGACAGGGCCGTGATGTCGTCCTCCTGCCCGAACGCCTCCGCCGCATCGACGATCTTGCCCACCTCGGGCCGGGTCGCCAGCAGCGTTGACAACCGGTCGAAGCCGAACAACTCTCCCTTCCTGTTGCGCGCCTCGATGATGCCGTCAGTATAGAGCGTCAGTGTCTCACCCTCCTGCAGCCGGAAGGTCAGCTCGTCATACGTCGCGCTGGTGGAGATGCCCAGCGGCAACGAGCCCGTCACCGGCAACTCCTTGCCATCGCGGAAGGGCGCCAGGTGCCCCCCGTTGGCCACCGTCGTCTCGCCATTCGCCGCCAGGTGCAGCACCACGCAGGTGGCAAAGCCGCCGTCGATGCGTCCCACCAGCCGCCGGTTCAGTCCGCGCAGAATCTCCGCCGGCTGCTGCGTGTAGTCGGCCAGGGTGCGCAGCGTGCCGACAATCAGCGAAACCGTCATCGCCGCCTTCAGACCCTTCCCGCTCACATCCCCCACAACGATCAGCGCGCCGCCATTCTCTTGTGGCATCACCTGGAAGAAGTCGCCGCCCACCTCGGCCGCCGGCTTGTAGACACTGGCGACGGAGTAGCCCGGAATCGCTGGCGTCTCCTCCGGCACCAGCACATGCTGCACCTCCCGCGCCGACTTCACCTCCAGCTCGATCTCCGATTGCCGCCGCCGCTCCATGAATTGATAGCGTCCCACCGTCACCAGCAGCACGATGAACAGCAGCAGGTCCAGCAGGAAGGGCGCGCTGAACGAGTACGCGCCGACGTGAATGCCCCAGGCCGCCATGCGACCGTTCAGCGTCCAGTGCGTGAATCGCCGGCCCTGCCCGCTCATATTGAAAGTGATGTTGTACGCGCCATAAAGAAACGCGGCGATCGCGGTCGGCCACACCGTCATCTGTCGCTTGCGTCTGAGCCCGAAGCCGACGATGAGAAAGATGAAAAGCGGGGTCAGTGAATAGATCGTTGTCGCGATCGCATCGACCCATTGCAGCCCCAGGCCGGCATGCTCCCAGGGAAAGAAGGTTGCGCAGTCGATGGCCTGGGAAGTCAGATACAGAATCGCAAGCACCTTGGTCCACCGCAGCCACCGCTGTTCCCGGTTCAGTCCGAACAGCGTCAGCAGCAGCAGCCAGAGTGAGATGTCCTGAAATGAGTCGATGAATTGGATATACAACTGCTCCCAGACGAAATGCAGCCCATACGTGATCGCATCCAGACGCCGGAAACCGGTCAGTCCGTCCGCCAGCAGATAGATCGCCAGCCAGAGATACATGAGCTGGGTCCGCTCGCGCAGATACAGCAGCAGCGCGATCAGCCCGGCGACAAATATCGCCGCCGCCATCAGCAGACCCGGCAGTTGCAGCTGTTCTCTCTGATACCGCGGCTCCATCGCCCGCATCGACAGAACGGAGTGGTTCCCGATCTCCGGCGCGCCGTTCAGGCCGCCCATCGCCGAGGGATCGGTAGACGCCAGCGGCGCCTTAAATACCCGAATCGCCAGCACCCCGCTGGCATCGCCGGAGGCATCGACGGGAAGTGCGTAAACCACGCTATGGCCAAAGGCCCACCACCACGCACCCGGCGGCAGCTTGCCGTACCTGCCGATCTTCTCGCCGTTCCAGTAAAGCTCGTAGGTGTCATCGACCGGCGGGATCAGGATGGCCAGCGACTTGTCCGCACCGCTGATCTCAATCCGCCGGCGGTACCACGCAAATCCGGTGTGGCCGGGATGCGTTTGCGCCCCCCACGTGTCGTCGCCGCGGATCTGCTCCCAATGGCTGTCGTCGAACTCAGGATTCGCCCACGCCATGTCATCGCTGGTGTGGAACTGCCACGGCCCGGTGATCGCGACTGACCCTTTCCCTGGATCCTGCCTCTTGAAGGTATCGGCGTGCGCCCCGGCGGCAAGAAACGCCACGCAAAGAAACAGCACCAGGAACGCTCGGATCAAAACGTTGCCACTGCGAAGGGTCCCGCGCTGCATAGCACCCCAATCTCCTTACAAATGCCTTGAAGATGGATCGCGCATAACAGAACTCGGGGGAGCAGTGCGGAGAGAACGATCGCGCGTTGCCGAGAGCATACGTGCTTCACGCCGTTGGCAGCAAGGTATTTGCGCACAACACCCCCGCAGCCGCGGCATGGCTGCGCCAGCGGCGTCACTTCATCTCAAATCGGGAATGGTTGCCGGCAACGCCCGCTACGCGTGGCTTCGCGATCGCGAGGACCGGCGGGTCTTCGCTTCGTCCTTGGCCTTTTCCACCCGCTCATGCAGCAGCTCCTTCGCGCGCTCCAGAACCTGCAGTCGGCTCTTCGTCAGGTTCTTTCCCGCGCGATTCACATAGAACGTCAGCATCCGCATGCCTGACGCCGGCCCCTTCGGCGACACCTTCTTCGAAGCCAGGCTGCGCGCAATCGTCGCCGCATCTTTCTTGAACAGCCCTTCCTGCGGATAGGTTGACTCGGTATCCACCCCCGCGGACCACTTCCGCTTTCCCTGCGAGTTGCCGTGCGACGCGCGCTTCGTCTTCGTGCTTCGCGCCTTCGCCGCTCCCTTCGCGCCTGTGCTCTTCGTCTTCGTGGCTCGTGTCGGCATCGTCTCCCTCCTCTTTATTTCAGATGCGAGAAAGCGCCGGCGCCTTGCCTATACCGTGAGTCCCACATTCATATTGGCCCCACTGCATTGCACATCTTCCGCGGGCAACGTCCGGCAATTTGCAACCGTCTTAAATAATATTGCTCGGACTCGCTGCGGTCTGCGCACTCTTCCTCGCGCAACCTCTCGCGGCAACAGACCTTTGTGCACCAGCACACACAACAGTGAATTGGAGATTCACCCCTATGAAGCTCACATCCGAACATCTCAAGAGCCTGCACGCTCTCTACCTCGTCCACCTCAAAAAAGCACTGGATATGGAACGCCACATCACCAAGGCGCTTCCCACCATGATCGAGAAGTCAGCCACCCCGGCGCTGGCCACCGCCTTCCGCAACCACCTTCAGGAAACCGAGCAGCATGTCTCGCGGCTCGAGCAGATTCTTCAAAGACAAACCGGTTCCACGAAGGCGGAGACCTGCAAAACCATCGGCTCACTCATCACAGAAGCAGAAGATGGCATCAAGGACGCGAAGGATGACGCCATGGTCCTCGATGTCACCCTGATCGCGGCGGGACAGGAGGTCGAACATCACGAGATCGCCGTCTATGGCACCCTGCGCAGTTGGGCCCAGCTCATGGGCCATACCGAAGACGTATCGCTGCTCGAATCCACCCTCAAGGAAGAGAAAGCCGCAGACGAGAAACTCACCCGCATCTCCGTCGAAGCCAACGCCAGGGCCGCAGCCTGACCTTCTCCGGGTGCCCGCACAACGCGGGCGCCCGCCCATCCCACTTGTAGTTCTCGCCGCCTTCTGCCGTATCCCATCCATTCCATCGCGATCCGCAATCGCATGCGAAGCCCCCGCATCCGAA
>DASQRJ010000632.1:0-3121 GCA_035642955.1 Acidobacteriaceae bacterium | reverse complement strand
AAGGGCCACCAACTCTGCACCAAGTTTCAATTTGAAACCGAGACAGGAACTTTTTCAGCGAAACCTGCCAATTCGCCCCATCGATTTCGCTACACTGGAAATAGAGAGATGAAACGCCCGCGACCATTCGCGGGCGTTTCTGTTTGCTGGGCACCCTTCCTGAATGGAGCCAGGTTGGGGTATCGCCGAAATTCAATATGCTAAGTGCTTTGAATGGACGAATTTAGCCGCAAACAATCTGGAATGATCGACTTAGGCGCGGGAAGGCAGACTTGCCCCACATTGGGGCAGAAAATGAGGCTGTAAGTCCTTTGGCAGGACGAATTTAGCGATAAACCTTTTGCATGGACGAATTTAGCACCGGGACGCACCCTAACTCGATGCTGCCAAAGCACTTCCGGCCCGGTCTCCCGCAGCGGGAGGGGGAGGGGTAGGTGGGTACCAGCTCTCAGTACGCGCCGGTTTGCTGTAACGGCAGACCCACCTGGAAGCATGTCTTTCCCGGCGAGCTCTGGACAACGAGATAGCCGCGATGCATGCGCACGATGCGCTGCGCGGTATCGAGTCCAAGACCAAGCCCGTGTCCCGGAGCCTTGGTGGTGAAGAAGGGTTCGAAGATGCGTCCCTGCTGATCCTTGGGGATGCCCGGACCATCGTCTTCCACCTCCACCAGCAGCAGATCGGAGGCGCGGCGAACGCGGAGGGTGATGTGTCCGCGATTCTTTATCGCGTCCAGCGCGTTTTCCAGCAAAGCGGTCCACACCTGATTCAGTTCGCCGCCATACGCAGAGACGATCGGCAGATTGGGCTCGTAGTTGCGCTCCACCACCACGTGCTGCAGTCGCGACTGCAGCATGGCCAGCGTATTCTCCAGGCTTTGCGGCACATCGACGTCCTGGATCGGCGCCTGGTCCATATAGGAGTAATCCTTGATGGCGCGGATGAGATCGAAGATGCGAGCCGTCGAGTCGAGCATCGCCTCGGCCATGCGTTCGGCGCGCAGAGTGGAGGCGTGTTGCGACAGCAGGAGTGATGTGCTCTCCGGCGTAAGAAAATCGGGCAATGCGGCAAGATGTTCAGGAGTGATGCCGGCCTCGGCGAACTCCGGAGCGATCTGCCCGATGTTCGTGATCTGGCGCTCCTGCAGCCAACGGGAGAGCGCCTCTTCGCGCACTGCGACTTCTGCCGGTGTCAGGGTGGGCTGGCCTTCCAGGCTGCGGCGCATGTGCTGGTCCCATGCGCGCAATGCTTCCACGTGAGCCGGCTCGAAACAAAGGCTGCCCAGGCGGAAGCGCTCGCGGCCGAAGATCTCCAGCTCCTGCAGCATGCCGGAGGCGGCGCGCTGCGCGGCAGATGCCGGATTGTTGAGCTCGTGCGCGAGATTGCCGGCGAGCTTGCCGAGCGCATTGAGCTTCTCCGACTGTTGTTCCATGCGTGTGACTTCGCGCGAGCGATCGAGCAGGATGCTGACCACGCGTTGTGTCATGGACGGGATCTCCAGCAGCATGCGCGGGAAGATCGACCGGTGAAATTCCAGGGCCCATGTGGGCGCACTGGCGACGCCGCGGCCACCCCAGGTCTGCATGCGCGAGAAAGGAAGCAAGCCGGTGAGCTGCCCGGCGCGCCCGATGAACATGAGAGGTGCAGCGCTGGAGCGGTCGCGTTGCACCTGAACCTCACCCTTGAGGAGGATGAGCATGTTGTCTGCCGGCTCGCTCTGCTCAAAGATCGTCGCGTTGGAGTCGGCAAAGCGTTCTTTCCCATTGCTTGCGAGCCACAGATACTCTTCGTCTGTCAGACCCTGGAGCGGGGCAACTTTGCGCAGAGCTTCACTGAGCGCAGCGATGCGATCGCTCGACGCGGCAACCGGTTGGTCAATCAGGCTCTCGCTCACTGGGGACTCCTTTGAGGCTCTATGGTAGCCGACCGGCAGCCCCGCGGTATCGACCGCAGGGCTGAATGCCCAGTTCTCGGTGCCGAACGGCAAATTAGACTGTTGTAGTGGCTTCCTCCTTGGCCGGCGACTGCGATGGCGCTGTCACCGGGTCGAGGAACGGCATAGCCTCTCGCAACTGGCTTCCCACCTTCTCGATGAGACTCCCGCGTTCCGCCGTGCGGTACTTCTCGAACTGATGACGGCCGCTGCGGTTCTCCTCCATGAATTTCCTGGCAAATGATCCATCCTGGATCTCCGCGAGAAGCTTCTTCATCTCCGCGCGGGTCTGCTCGGTCACAATGCGCGGGCCGGCGGTGTAGTCACCGAACTCGGCGGTGTCCGAGATGGAGTAGCGCATGTAGTTCAAGCCGCCGCGATACATCAGGTCGACAATCAGCTTCAGCTCATGCAGGCATTCGAAGTAGGCCATCTCCGGCGCGTAGCCTGCTTCCACCAGCGTGTCGAAGCCAGCCTTTACCAGCGCGGAGGTACCGCCGCAGAGCACTGCCTGTTCGCCGAAAAGATCGGTCTCGGTCTCTTCCTTGAAGGAGGTCTGGTAGACCCCGGCGCGGGTGCAGCCGATTCCTCGTGCATAGGAGAGCGCCAGCTTCTGCGCATTCCCGGTTGCATCCTGCTGGATGGCGATCAGCCCGGGTACACCACCACCCTCGGTGAAGACCTCGCGCACGCGATGTCCAGGCGCCTTGGGGGCGACCAGGGCGACATCTATATTGGCCGGCGGCTTGATGAAGCCGAAGTGGATGTTGAAGCCGTGGGCGAAGAGCAGCAGCTTGCCCCCGCTGTTGCCTTTTGCATTGCTGTTCAAATGCTGCGCAATGTGCTCGGTATAGACGTCGGCCTGCGACTGATCGGGCACCAGGATCATGATGACGTCGGCCTCGGCGCAGGCCTCGAACGCGGTGACGACGCGCAGGCCCTGCTCCTCGGCCTTGGCGCGGGACTTGGACTCCGGCAGCAGGCCGACGCGGACGTCGACGCCGGAGTCGCGCAGGGAGAGCGCGTGTGCGTGGCCCTGGCTGCCGTAGCCGAGGACCGCGACGTTCTTGCCCTGGATCACGGACAGGTCGGCGTCGTCGTCGTAGAACATCTGGGCCACGGTGGGCTCTCCTTCGAGGTTGTGCGGGTCGGGGACAGGTTGTCAGGAGCCGGCGTTGGGGATCGCGA
>DASQRJ010000631.1:0-3491 GCA_035642955.1 Acidobacteriaceae bacterium | reverse complement strand
CCGGAGTTGCGCACGGCGAAGCGCTCTCCGGCACGTCCGGCAGCCAGCAGGCGGCCTGCCGTTGCTCCGTAGAGCGCAACATTGCCCAACAAAACGTGATGCGAGCTTTCACGGGCGGCGTCGCCTTCGGCGCGGAGAATGATTTCGCCGCCACTCAGCCCCTTGCCGACAAAGTCGTTCGCGAGGCCTTCGAAGACGATCCGCATGCCCGGAATTGCGAACGCGCCGAAGGACTGGCCGGCCACGCCCTCGAGGTCGAGCTCGATGGGTGAAACCGGCTCGCTGTGCTGCAGGCGCTGCAGCGCCAACTCACCAGCGAGGCGCGCACCCACTGCGCGGTCACTGTTTGCGATCTTGCTGCTGATCGCGAAGGGCTTGCCTTCACGCGCAGCGGCAAGCACCGGTTCCAGCCATTCATCGTCGACCGGCGTATCCGTCTGCGGACGCAGATTGCGCTGCCCGGCCCATGCACGCACCCCGTCCACCGGCGCGGCCAGCATGCGGGTAAGGTCCAGCGCACCGATACGCCGTGTCTGCTCCAGTAGATCGGTGCGGCCTACGGCGTCGCCCAGGCTCGCGAGACCCAGACCGGCGAGCATGTGGCGCAGGTCGTTGGCCAGCCCCTCGAAGAATCGGATGATGTGCTCCGGTTTACCGCGGAACTTTGCACGCAGCTCGGGCTTCTGCGTGGCAATGCCGGTGGGACAGGTGTTGAGGTGACACTGCCGCGCCATGTCGCAACCCAAAGCGACCAGCACGGCGGTGCCGAAGGCGTATTCATCGGCGCCGAGCATCGCCGCGATCAGGACATCGCGGGCGGTCTGCAGTCCGCCATCGCAGCGTAGACGCACGCGGCCGCGCAGGCCTTCCGCTAACAAAGATTGCTGTGCCTCCGCGAGGCCCAGCTCCCAGGGATTGCCGGCGTGCTTGATGCTGGAGAGCGGCGATGCACCGGTGCCGCCACTGTGACCGGCGATGACGATGTAGTCGGCGAAGGCCTTCGCGACTCCGGCCGCAATCGTGCCTACCCCGAAGGACGAAACCAGCTTGACGCCGATGGCGGCGCGAGGATTGACGCGCTTCAGATCGTAAATGAGCTGCGCCAGATCTTCGATCGAGTAGATGTCGTGGTGCGGTGGCGGGCTGATGAGCATGACGCCGGGCTGCGCGTGACGCAAGCGAGCGATCAGCTCCGTGACCTTGTGAGCGGGGAGTTGGCCGCCTTCACCGGGTTTGGAACCCTGCGCGATCTTGATCTCGATCTCTTCCGCGTTGGCCAGATATTCTGCCGTGACACCGAAGCGCCCCGAGGCCAGCTGCTTGATCTTGTTGTTGCGCAGTCCGCGTCCGCCAGTGAGCGGATCGGGCTGCCAGACAATTGGATCTTCGCCGCCTTCACCGGTGTTTGAGCGTGCACCGAGGATGTTCATGGCCTCGGTGATCGTGCCGTGGGCTTCGGGGCTCAGCGAACCCAGCGACATCGCCGAAGCGATAAAGCGGCGGGTTATTTCAGGGTTGGGCTCGACGGCATCTTCAGCCAGCGACGGGCCGGCGGCACGGATGTGCAGCATGTCACGCAACATCTGCGGCGCAGCCTCGGTGGCCGCCGTCAGCACACTCAGCGTCTGCGGCTCCGCCACCATGGCAGTGCCACGCACCGAGCCGACGCTGCTCTGCACCACCTTGACGCGCTGCGGCTGCCAGGCATGCGGTTCCGCGGTTTCCGCTTTGCGGAAGCGCACCCAGCCGTAGTCCGGCAGATCTGTAGCCGCGGGTGCGCCGGTGGCTGGCGGCTCCGGGTGGAAGGTATCCTGCCAGCCGCGGCGAACCTGGGCTTCGATCTCCGCGAAGCCGATGCCGCCGAGCGGCGCTGGAGTCCCGCGCAGGCAGCGATGGATGACTTCGTCGTTCAGCCCGATGGAATCGAAGAGGTGCGCCCCGCGATAACTATCGACGACCGAAATGCCCATCTTCGACATGACCTTGGCGAGACCCTGGTCGAAGGTCTTGAGCATATTCGTCTCGCCGTCTTCCGGAGCGGCAGCGGCAGCGGTCTGCAAGGCAAGCCAGGGACACACCGCGCCCGCACCCACGCTGAGCAGTACAGCGGCGTGGTGCAGGTCGCGACAGTCTCCGGCTTCAACGGCAAGACCGACGCGCGTGCGTATGCCCGCATCGACGAGCGAGTGATGCACCGCGCCCGTCGCCAGCGCCATGGGCACCGGCAGCTTCTCCGGTCCCGCGGGCACATCGGTGAGCAGCAGTAACTGAGCGCCACCCGTCACCAGGGCGATGGCTTCGGCGCAGAGACGATCGATCGCCGCCGACAGGGTTTCGGTTGTCGGGAAGACACACTCGAGCACCGCTGTGGGCAGATCCGCAGCCAGCGGATGGCTGCGTTCGCGCAATGCTTCCACCTGGCCGAGCGACAGAAACGGCGAGGAAAGCGAGAGACCGGGAATGCGCGCGTGCGGGTCCAGCAGGTGCGGCCACGGGCCGAGACGCGTATGCAACTGCACGACGCAGGCCTCGCGCAGGGCATCGATGGGCGGATTGGTGACCTGAGCAAAGCGCTGGCGCAGATAGTTGTAAACCGGGCGTGGGGAGCGGGCGAGCGCGGCGATGGGCGTGTCGTCGCCCATGGACCAGACGGCATCCTTGCCCTCGACGGCCATCGGCTGCAACACCATGCGCACATCCTCGCGTGTGTAGCCGAAGAGCCGCTGCAACTCCAGCAGCCGCTCTGCCGGCAAACCGCTCTTCCATCCCTCCGCGTCGGTCAATGCAAGGTCAGAGACGAGCGTTTCGTATTCCACTTCGAGGTCGAAGCGGGCGAGGATCTCGCGCGTATTCAGCACCTCGTAGCTCTTCAGGTCGACCACCAGCATCTCGCCCGGACCGAGGCGTCCGCTCTCCAGGACGGATTCTGGATCGAGATCGACCAGACCCGCCTCCGAGCCGGCGACCACCAGGCCATCGCGGGTGATGAAGTAGCGGCAGGGCCGCAGGCCGTTGCGATCAAGCGCCGCGCCGACCAGGTGGCCGTCGGCAAAGGTGAGGGCTGCCGGGCCATCCCACGGCTCCACGCAGTCGGCGTGGTAGTGCATGAACTCGGAGACCTTTTCGAGCTTCGCTGGTGGCACCAGCATGCGGACGGCCTGACTGACGCTGCGGCCATTGCGGGCGAGCAATTCGACGGCCTCATCGAGGCTGGTGGAATCCGAGCCGTCCGGCGAGTAGAGCGGATGGTACTCGGCTGGAATGGTGGCGGCGCGTGCATCCATGCGCGCGCGGTTGCCCCACACCGTGTTGATTTCGCCGTTGTGGGCCAGCATGCGCAGCGGTTGGGCGCGGCTCCATGCGGGCTCGGAGTTGGTGGCGTAGCGCTGATGGAAGATGGCAAACGCGGTCTCGTATCCCGGATCGGCAAGATCGGGATAAAACTCCGAGAGCAAACGGCCGGCGCAGAGCGCTTTGTACACGATGGTGGA
>DASQRJ010000630.1:0-8056 GCA_035642955.1 Acidobacteriaceae bacterium | reverse complement strand
ACAGGTATTTGGGACGGTCCTGTGAAGCTTCGCAGATTCCAGTATTGCCGAAATACTCTAACTCAGTCTGAAACGAGGAGAGCGCCGCTGCCAGCGGCGCTCTCGTTTTTCTTGACAATCTTTGTCCAACTGCTTTCAGCCGAAGAGGAATT
This sequence comes from Acidobacteriaceae bacterium, assembly GCA_035642955.1. Classification (GTDB taxonomy): domain Bacteria; phylum Acidobacteriota; class Terriglobia; order Terriglobales; family Acidobacteriaceae; genus KBS-83. Next base: position 7,904 of record DASQRJ010000630.1, on the reverse strand, counting down.
CCTTCGTCCGTAAGTCTTTCACGCGATCACGGAGCTTCGCTGCTTTCTCAAATTCGAACTTCTTGGCTGCTTCGCGCATTTCGGCTTCGAGCTTAGCGGCAAAGGCATCGAGCTCCTGTTGGCTGCCGAACTCCGGCGTGGTTTCATCCTGCTCGGCGAGGTCCGCATACTCGGCTTTCAGGATCTGAGCGAGCGACATGTCGATGGGGCGCAGAATCGACTCCGGCGTGATGCCATGCTCTTCGTTGTGAGCCTGCTGGATCACACGGCGCCGATCCGTCTCATCGATAGCGCGGCACATGGAGTCGGTCATCTTGTCAGCGTAGAGGATTGCGCGACCGTTGATGTTGCGGGCGGCGCGGCCGATGGTCTGAATGAGCGAGCCTTGCGAGCGCAGGAAGCCTTCCTTGTCCGCGTCGAGAATCGCGACCAGCGAAACCTCCGGCAGGTCGAGCCCTTCGCGCAACAGGTTGATGCCAATGAGTACGTCGTACTCGCCCTTGCGCAGATCTCGCAACAGGCGCACCCGTTCGAGCGTCTCGATTTCGGAGTGCATGTAGCGGCACTTCACGCCGACCTCGGTGTAGTAGCCGGCAAGGTCCTCGGCCATGCGCTTGGTCAGCGTCGTCACCAACACCCGCTCGTTCACGGCCGCGCGCGCGCGGATCTCGGCGAGCAAATCGTCGATCTGTCCCTTGATAGGGCGAATCTCAACCGGTGGATCGAGCAGGCCGGTAGGGCGAATGATCTGCTCGATCACGACGCCGGAAGACTTGGTCAGTTCATACGGGCCCGGCGTCGCGGAGACATACACGATCTGATTGGTGCGCGTTTCAAACTCGTCGAACTTCAGCGGGCGGTTGTCCATGGCCGAAGGCAGACGGAAGCCGTAGTCCACCAGGTTCTGTTTGCGCGATCGGTCGCCATGCCACATGCCGTGGAGCTGCGGAACTGTGACGTGACTCTCGTCGATGAAGAGCAGATAGTCGCGGGGGAAGTAGTCAAGCAGCGTGGGCGGCGCTTCGCCGGGCATGCGCCCGCTGAAGTGACGCGAGTAGTTCTCGATGCCGTGGCAGTAGCCGACCGACTTGATCATCTCTAGATCGAAACGCGTCCGTTGATGCACGCGCTGCGACTCGACCAATCGCCCCTGGCCTTCAAGTTCTTTCTCCCACCACTCGAGTTCTTCGAGAATGGAATCCATTGCCGAGCGTTTGCGTTCCGGCTGCACCACGTAGTGGCTCTTGGGATAGATAGGCAGCCGTGCATACTTCTGGCGGACAGTGCCGAAGAGCGGATCGATCTGCGAAAGCCCTTCAATCTCATCGCCGAAGAGCTCGATGCGGTAGGCCATCTCGTCGTAGGTGGGAAATACCTCGATAACATCGCCGCGTACGCGGAAGGTGCCGCGGCGGAAGTCTCCATCGTTGCGCTCGTAAAGAATCTCGACCAAGCGCTTGGTGATGTCCTCGCGCTTGATCTTTTGTCCGCGCTCGAGCAGCAGCAGCATGCCGTAGTAGGCTTCCGGCGAGCCGAGGCCGTAGATACAGCTGACGGAGGCGACGATGATGGCATCGCGGCGTTCGAAGAGAGATCGCGTTGCAGAGAGCCGCAGCTTGTCCAGCTCTTCGTTGATGGTCGCTTCCTTCTCAATATAGAGATCGCCGGAGGGTATATACGCCTCTGGCTGGTAGTAGTCGTAATAGGAAACGAAATACTCCACGGCATTCGAGGGAAAGAACTGCTTGAATTCGTGAAAGAGCTGCGCGGCGAGCGTCTTGTTGTGCGCCAGAATGAGCGCCGGCCGATTCATCTCCTCGATGACCTTGGCCATGGTGAAGGTTTTGCCGGAACCGGTGACGCCGAGCAGCGTCTGGTGCTGCTCACCCGAGGCGAGGCCAGAGAGAATCTCCTCAATGGCGCGGCCCTGGTCGCCACGCGGCTTGTAGTCGCTGACGAGCTGAAAGTCCATTTGCTGGCGGATCTCCTGCGAAGTCGGCGCCATGGCAGCTAGCAGAGCTCGCGCAAGGGGCGCATTTGGTCCGTTGACCAGTTCTCCGGCATCAGCAACAGGTAGCGATGCGGCGGCATGTACCAGAGAAGCATGCGCGCGGCCTGGCCTGCGACTTCCTGATCGGGGAATTCGGAAAATTTGCGCCCGATGACCAAATTGCGCGTGGGCGCCATCTGCGGATCGACGACCAGCGCGACCCGTGGATCCTCCATCTTCCAGCCTTCCGTCAGGTGGCGGTAGAGCAGACGTGCCGTATGTTTGGGCAGGTAATTTTCCGAGGGAGAACCGACCATCACCTGTCGCTCGGCTTCGACATCCGTCTTCTGGATACCGCCTTCCGCGTTTGGCTGCGGACGCGACGCGAGTTCAGCGATATCGTCCGGATCGCCATCCCAGGTGCCATAAGCGCGCAGCGATTCGATCACGCCGGTAGGCACCACGTATTCGGCGGCTTCCGGAGCATCGGTGTTGTTTTTGAAAAATGCCGCGCCCAGGCCTTGCTCCGCCATGGAGGCAAAGAGGTTGGAGAGGCAGTTGGTCTCCACGGCTTCGCCGATCGGCGGCAGTTCCAGCCGCACGTAGGGCATGCCGTCGGGTCCGAGAAAGACCGGCTCGGTGGGGAGCACGATTGAGGCATTCCATGCAGCGCCCTGAAATTCATCCAGCCAATGACTGTCACGCTGCTCGCGAGGAACCTGCATGGCTTGTGCGAGGCGGTTGGTGTCTTCCAGATTGAAGCGTGCTTCCGGGATGGAGACGTAGCGACGTCCGGGTGTAGCGGCAGCCACAGGGTTTGCCGGCGCTTCCGGGATCTGTTCGCGCCTTTCCGGCGTCTCCGGTTCGAGAATCGAAGACGCCGGGGGCGCAGCCTCCGAGGCGGCAAAGTTTCCGGGGATAACCGGATCTCCGGGAACGTTCACCGGCGCGTCCGGGTTGTAAGGCGGCTTCTTCAGCCGATCAAAAAGACCCATGACTCAATTGTATGGGTTTGTGCGCGAAGAGATTTGTGAAATGCCGAGCGCTTCCAGCCATTCGAATGGGGTGTCCACCAGGCAATCCGGCGGCGCATCCGCGAGCGAGTGAGGCGCCAGACCGAAGCGGCAGCCGATGACGCCAGCGCCGGCATTGCGTGCGGTCAAGACATCGACGTCGGAGTCGCCGATCATCAGGGTTTGTTCAGGCGCCGCGCCGGCCTCGCGCATCAGCGTCTCCAGGCCGAGCGGATCCGGCTTTTTCGTCTCAAAGGAATTGCCGCCATAGATTCGGAAACAGTGGGGCGCCAGCCGCAATGCAGTGCAGATATCCTCAGAGGGGCGGATCGGCTTATTGGTGAGAATGGCGAGCCTGGCCGCGGGCAGTGCTTGTGCGATCGTGGCCATCGCCTCCAGCGCGCCCTCGTATACGTAGGTGTGGTCCAGTTTGTGGATACGGTAGTAACCAAGGAAAAACGTCACCGCCTCGGTAACGATCTCTTCATGCTCCGGATCGCCAAGGGCTCGCCGGACAAGCATGTGAACCCCATCGCCGATGTAGCTGGCGATGACTGCATCCGGCAGCGGATGACGACCCAGATGAGTGAGAGTGGCATTCACAGCGGCAACCAGATCGGCGCGGGAGTCGATCAGCGTGCCATCGAGGTCGAAGGCGATAAGACGGAGAGAAGCTGCTGAGGGGAGCGGGCGCAGGCGCTCGATCATACTGCCAGTGTAAAAGGAAAGGCCGCAGACCCGAAGGTCTGCGGCTCTCCCGTTCTTTGCGCTAGTGGATGCGGACGCTGCCGGAGCCGGTCTCGACCTTTACGGTGGGGCCGCCGCCGTTCACATTACCGGTAATGTGATGCCGCTCCGAACTGGTCTGCACGCTCATCGACTGGTCGACGTGGATCGAGCCGGATCCGGTCTCGGCATCGAGCGTAAATTTCGAGCCACCCAGGTTCAGGTCAACGGAACCGGAGCCGGCTTCGATCTTCCAGTTATCGAGGGGCTGGCCGGCGATGCTGATGTCACCGGAGCCAGTCTCCGCCTTCAGTCCGCCCTTCACACCGGTCAGACGAATCGAACCCGATCCCGCGCCCGCCGTCACTGTGCCGCCATTGGAGAAGTTGACGCGAATATCGCCGGAGCCGGTCTGGAGATAGGCATCGCCTCCCAGGTCGTCGCCGTTTACGGAGCCGGAGCCGGTTTCCAGGCGCGTACCGCCACCCATGGAGGTGGCTCTAAGGTCGCCGGAGCCAGATTCGGCCTTCAGGTGCGTTCCCTTCGGCGCGGTGATGTCATAGTCAATCGAGACATGATTGAACCAGCTCTCATGCATCTGGCCAACGCGTATGGTGTTGCCGCTCTGCTGAATAGGCGGCTTGTCCACCACCTGCTTGACCTGATTGTCGCTCGATCCTCCCGTCCAGCCATGGTTGGCACGTACGTGGCCGATGATGTGGACCTGATTGTCCGAGCCTGGGTTGACGTGCACATAACCGGAGCCGGTGGAGACTTCCAACTGCACCGCGCCATTCACGCTCAGGGTCTTATCGAAGGTCCCATCCGAGGCTAGCGCCAGGGCAGGAATTGCTAGTGTTGCCGCAGTGAGCGCTGCCGCCCGCATTGCCGTCATGATTGTCATCGTCTTCTCCCTCTTCATTACTGCTGCAAGACCACCTTGTCGCCCTCTTTTAGCCCGCTGGTGATCTCTGTGTTGCTGCCATTTGCCAACCCTACCGCCACTGGGACTTTGCGCATGCCGTCCTTCGCTTTTGGATCCGGCAGGTTGACGAATGCGTGCTTCTGCGCGTCATAGCTGATTGCCTGTTCGGGCACCGCCAGCACGTGCTTGTGCTCGCTGATCAGGATCTCGGCGTTCGCTGTCATCATTGCTTTGATCTCACCTGTCGGATTGTCGATCGAAACCCGCACGGCAAATGTCGTCACATTGTCTTTTTCCACGCCTAGCGGGGCGATGCGCGTTACTTTGCCGTAAAAGACACGGTTCTTAAACGACTCAATGCGGATCCTTGCGGGTTGGCCAAGGTAGACGTTGGCGATATCGGCTTCGTCCACCTTGCCGTCCACGTATACCTGGCTCGTGTCGCCGAGGGTGAAGATGAGCGTTGCGGTCGATCCGAGGACCAAAATGGAGCTGACGGCATCGCCGACTTCCACATCGCGCGAGAGGACGACACCATCGATGGGAGAGGTGACGGTGGTGTAGCTCAACTGTTCTTCCAGTTGTCTGAGACTCGCTTGACTTTCGGCCACCTGGGCCTGTGCCTGTTGCAGCTTCGCGCGATCCACGGCAACCGTGGCAATGGCGGTACGCTGCTTGTTCAGGTTGGAGAGGTAATCGCGATTTGCGTCGTCCAGTGCCTGCTGGCTAACCACACCAGCTTCCTTCATCTCCTGATTGCGGCGCAACGTCGCAGCGTACATCGGGAGGTCCGGTGCTCTTGCAGTGACTTCATCCTGCGTGATGTCAGCTTCGGCTGTCTTTACATTGGCCTGCGCTGCCTGCAGCGTGGCGCGCTGCGCAGCGACCTGCGCGAGGATCTCCACCTGATCCAATTGTGCAAGCACCTGGCCCTTGTGCACATGGGCATTAGCGTCCACGTACCACTTTTCGACGATGCCACTGGCCTTCGACTTCACTTCGACCTTGGTGATGGGCTGCACTTTTCCCGTGGCCACGACACTTTTGGCGATGTCCATACGGCTGACGGAGGCGATCCGGCTGCCATCGATTTTGGTGCCGCTGCTATGGGCAACAACGGCTGCGACCAGCACCACAATGGTGACCAGCGCACCAAGCGAACTCCACAACCAGAACCGACTACGCTTTCGAGCCGCCACAACACCCCTCCATCCCGGGAACACAGCCCCCAGGGTCCCTCTGTATGCTACGCGGAGCTGGTGAAAAAGGTTCCCCAGGGGGGATTTCGGGATAGACTTCTCATTTTTGTTCCTCCTGCAGAGCTTTCCGGGACCGGCGCCATTTGACGTCGGCCTCGAGAGCACGGTCCTCCCCAGGCGAAACGCTGCTTTACCCTATCCACATGGTCCACTGGACACTCTTCCACGGCGTTGCCATCGTCGGCCTCATTCTGGCGAACAGCTTCTTCGTGGCGGCGGAGTTCGCCCTGGTCAGCTTGCGTGCTACCCGGGTCGAGCAGTTGCTGGCGCAATCCCGTCCAGGCGCCCGCGCCGTGGCCCAGTTGCGCGGCTCACTGAATGACACTCTCTCCGCGGTGCAGTTTGGGGTGACTGTGGCCAGCCTGGCACTTGGTTGGCTGGGCGAACCCGCTGTGGCGCCCCTCATCGAGAGGCCGCTCCGCGCGCTGCCTCATGCAGATGTCTTCGCTCACGCCGTCGGCGCGGTCATCGCCTTTGCCTGTATCACCTACCTTCAGGTCATACTGGGCGAACTGGTCCCGAAATCGCTCGCACTCCGCCAGCCGGAGCAGCTCGCGCTCGGCGTGGCTCCGCCGATGCTGGTCTTCATCCGGCTTACACGCCCGTTTGTGGTATTCATGAACGGTTCGGCAAGCCTGGTTTTGCGGCTGTTTCGCTCTATCGCCGTCGGCGAGGCGCCGGTGCACTCCCCGGACGAGCTGAAGTTGATGGCAACCGCGACCCGGCGCCAGGGTCTGCTGCCACCCTACCAGGAGTCGCTGATTCACCGCGCAGTGGAGCTGAACACTATCGTGGCGCGGGAGATCATGACGCCGCGGCAGCGCATCTTCTCTCTGCCAGCCAATATGCCGGTAGAGGAGGCAAGTGCCCGCATCGTGGACGAGCAGCACTCGCGGGTCCCGATCTTCGACGCCGCCCGCGGTCCGGAGCATATCGTTGGCGTGGTCTATTCAAAGGACGTTTCACGCCTGATGCACTTCGAACTTGGCCGCGTTACAAGCGGTCAGGGCCGGTCGCGCGGATTGCAACTGGGCCAGATCATGCGGGACATTCTGGTAGTTCCGGAGACCAAGCCGGTGCTGGATCTACTGCATGAGTTTCAGGAGCGCCGCCGGCATCTCGCGATTGTTGTCGATGAGCATGGTTCGACCGTCGGGCTGGTGACGGTGGAGGATGCCCTGGAGCAACTGGTCGGTGAGATGGAAGACGAATTTGACGTGGGTCTGCGCCGCGCGGCGCGCATGCCGGCCGAGGCGTTCTATCTGGAGGGTGGCGTGAATCTGCGTGATCTCGAAACGCAGATGCACTGGCACCTGCCGCGCGACGGCGGCGTGGAGACGCTGGCCGGTTTCCTGCTGGCGCAGTTCGGGCACATTCCGGTCGCTGGAGAGAGCGTGGATTTTGAGGGACGCCGCTACACTGTTGCGGAGATGAGTGGCCACCGCATCAACCGGGTACGCATTGAGCCGGTTCCACCCGACGCTAGCGCAACCCGCGCACACGCGCTGCCGACACGAGGAGGCGCATGAAGCTGCTGCCCACGCTGGGCCGCCGCCTGCTTTACACGCTTCCCGTTGTCTGGCTGGTGGTTTCGCTGGTCTTTCTGATGATTCATCTCGTCCCGGGTGACCCAGTGGCGCAGATGCTGGGCGAGGGAGCGACGCCAACGGATCTGGATACACTGCGTCATCAGTACAGGCTCGATCTGCCATTGAGGCAGCAGTATCTTTACTACTGGAAAGATGTGTTTCACGGAGACCTGGGGCACTCTCTGCGCCTGAATGATTCGGTGACGCACCTCATCCTGCAACGCTACCCATACACATTGGAACTGACGCTGGCCGCTCTGGTCATCGCTTTGCTGGCGGCGATTCCGGCGGGGATTTGGGCCGCGCTGCATCGCGGCAGATGGCGCGACAACACAGTCGGAGTGGTGTCTCTCTTCGGGTTGTCGTTTCCTGCCTTTGCGATGGGTCCTATCGCCATCCTGC
>DASQRJ010000629.1:0-2253 GCA_035642955.1 Acidobacteriaceae bacterium | reverse complement strand
GATGCGCGACGCGGGCAGCAGGCCCTTCAGCATGCGCCGGGTCGCGCCCCGCAGTCCCACCTCCACCTGCGTCACCTTCAGCGGCGTGCCGCGCTCCACTGCCTGCCACTTCAGGTCCACATCGTTCACACGGACCACCTTGCGCCCGTGCACGTCGATGATCTGCCGGTCCAGCAGGTCCTGCCGCAGCAGCAGCACAGTCTCGTTCTGGTTGGCGGCCATGGGCTCGGCGCCCGGCGCCATCACCAGGCCGCCCGCTTCCGTCAGTCTCAGCGAGTGGATGTCGAACTGCTCCCGGCCACGCGCACTCTTCACCACCAGCGACAGCACCCGCCCCGCATCCTGCCCTGTCCCCACCGCCACATCCGCGACGCGCCCGCGCATCTGCCCGCCAGCGTCCACCACCGGCGTGCCTTCCAGCAGCGTCAGGCTGCTCTCCTGGCCGTTGTTTGCGTGCATCAGCGCGGTCTCCGAGGGAGAGTCTAGTGCATTTCCCTGCTGCTGTGAGATGCAGAGTCGTTCGGTCGCACATCGCTCGACCTCCTGAGCGATGCGACGGACTGCAGTTTGGTCAGCGCGCCCGGCCAATCCGCGGTAACGAACCTGGCTTAGCGAGCCCCGCCGCAGGCGCAGGCGCCCCGTACGGCCATTACTTCACTGGCGTTCGCTATTTTTTGAATTGATGGCCAGCGAAGGTGGCCCCTCGTGGATATGACGGATCACGATCGAATCGCCCTTGAAGTCGACGCGGTCATAATCGCGGCCCTGTGAGGCAACGTAGCAGCCGCACTCCGTGTTGGCGTGGTGGTTCAGGCTGATGCCGTCTTCGGTCCCCTTCAGCTCGCGCTCCGCCTGCGCCAGCTTCATCTGCGCATCGCCTGCTGCCTTGGTGGTGGCATCGCTCTTGGCAGCTTCCTGCGCCTTGCTGGCGGCATCCGCCTTCGCCTGGGCATCGGCGACCTCGGTATTGGCCTCCGTCAACTGCTTCTGCTCGTCGGGCGTCAGCTTCTCGATGCGCACCGGCGAGGGCGCCTCCTTCACCGGCGCGACGGGGGTCAGTTGGGGAGCCAGTAGCATCAGCGACAACAGCACAGTCCACATAAGCAAGGTTTCTCCGCTTCCTTAATCCTATCGTTATCCGTCCCCTTCGTGCCGGGTCGCCCAATCAAACAGCAAAGCCCGCCGGGATCGCCGGCGGGCCTTTGTACCTCGTTTTAGCGGACGGCGGCGTTGTGCTTGTCTTTGTAGATCGAGCGCGAAATACGGTTCTGCCGGCGCGTCAGCGCGGCCTTGTCGCCGGCGGTCAGGTGGCCTCCGTCGGCGCGGCGCATCGCGTGCTCCTCGCGGTTCACGCTGCGTTCGCGGCTCTCCAGGTTCCGCGTTTCGCCACGGGTAAGCTGCCCGCTGCGAACGCCCTGGGCAATGCGTCCCTGCTGGTCGGCCTTCCGGTTCTGGATCGTCTGGCCGGTCACCTGGGCCAGGCCAGTGCCGGTCAACGACGTACAAAGTATTGCGGTGGCAAGCATCTGTCTTACGCTCATGACGGTTTCTCCTCGGTAACTTCTTTGGCTGCCGGCCCGGCTCTATCTGGGCTTTGCGAAAGGAAACCCACCCTCGCGCGCGATTGTTTCGCGCAACCTTTTGCCAAAGTGACGGTTGTAACTAAAATCCGCTGAGATCCGTCCCATCCGTTATAGGCTGTGAGCGCGTCGACGCTGACCCGTCCTTGACATAGCGATAGCTTGCCAAGCAAACTGCCGAAACACGCGCTGCTGCACGCCGCCGGGCTCTGCGACAGCATTCGAGGACCGAAGAGGAGCGAGAGTGACCGGATCCCAGGCAAGTCGAATTACCTATACGCTCGATTCCTCCCTCGATAGCGTGAACCGCGTGGAACAGACAGCCGAGCAAGTGGCGCAGAAGGCCGGATTCGATGACGATGAGGTCTTCCGCGTCTCCATGGCGGCCCGCGAAGCCGCCGTCAACGCCGTGCTGCATGGCAACGCATACAGTCCGGACAAGCGCATCACCGCGTCGTTTGAGACCACCCCCAAGTCCCTCGTCATCCGCATCACCGACCAGGGCCCGGGCCTCGACCCAGCCAGCTTGCCCGACCCCCTCGCCCCGGACAATCTGCTGCGCGGCTCCGGCCGCGGCATCTTTCTTATCCGTTCGTTCATGGATGAAGTAGAGTTTCGTCAGCTCAACCCCGGTACGGAACTCACCCTGATCAAGCACCTCGTCAGTGCCTAA
>DASQRJ010000628.1:0-2275 GCA_035642955.1 Acidobacteriaceae bacterium | reverse complement strand
AGCGCATTCAGCGCACGCTGCGGTAACAGCCGCTGACGAATGGTCTGGCCGAGCGCATCCCAGGTGCTGCTGCCAGTCTCGAGCGCCAGCCGCTCCAGTGTGTCCAGGGTAGAGCGGCCGATGCCACGCACGGGTGTATTGATGACCCGCTGCAGGGCAATCGAATCGTGCGGGTTCTGCACCAGCTTGAGATAGCTCAGCAGATCCTTAATCTCGGCGCGCTCGTAGAACGAGAAGCCGCCGACCATCGTGTACTGGATGCTGTAGCGGCGCAGCGCCTCTTCCACCAGGCGCGACTGCGAGTTGGTGCGGTAGAGCACGGCAACGCGCGGAGGCACATCGCTCTCGCCCGCCTTGCGCAGATATTTCTGGATGTAGTCGGCGATGAATAGCGCTTCATTTTCGCCGTCGGGCGCTTCGTAGTAGCCGATGCGCGAGCCGCCTTCGCGCTCCGTCCACAGGTTCTTGCCCTTGCGCTGCGCGTTGCGCGCAACCACCGCGGACGCCGCCTCAAGGATGACCTGCGTGGAGCGATAGTTCTGCTCCAGGCGAATCGTCTTCACCTCGGGGAAATCTTTTTCGAATTCCAGGATGTTGCGGATATCCGCGCCGCGCCAGCTATAGATGCTCTGGTCCTCGTCTCCAACCACGCAGACGTTGTGATGATCGCCGGCGAGAAGCTTCATCAGCTCGTACTGCGGACGGTTGGTGTCCTGGTATTCGTCGATCATGATGTGGCGGAAGCGCCGGTTGTAGCGCTCGCGCGTTTCGCCGCTGGCCTTCAGCAGCCGCACGGTTTCAAGCAGCAGATCGTCGAAGTCGAGTGCATTGTTCTTGAGCAGCTCCTTGCGATAGACCTCGTAGAGCTGCGCGACGCGCTCGCTGATGGGGTCGCTCGATCCCAGGTAGTACTCCTGGGGATCGATCATGTGGTTCTTGGCCCAACTGATCTTCCCCAGCACAGTACGCGGCGTCAGCGTCTTGTCGTCGAGCGACATGCGCCGCATCGCCTGCTTCACGATGGCCTGCTGGTCGCTCTCGTCGTAGATGGCGAAGCTGCGGGTGCGTCCCTGATTGCCAATGCGCAGCGCTTCGATGTCGCGCCGCAGCACGCGCACGCAGAAGGAGTGGAAGGTGGAGAGCAGCGGCTTGGCCAGCGTGGATCCGGCGAGGAGTTTGTCTACACGCTCGCCCATCTCGGCTGAGGCCTTGTTGGTGAAGGTAACGGCGAGGATGGAGTCCGGCGCGACGCCCTTGGCTTCAATGAGATACGCGATGCGATGGGTGATGACGCGGGTTTTTCCCGAGCCCGCGCCGGCCAGGATGAGGACGGGCCCGTCCGTAGCCTCCACGGCGGCGCGCTGTTGCGGATTCATCTTTTCGAGCAGGGGATTCACGGGCAGGCGTCTCGGTGGGAACTTCTCTTCTCTAGTGTATCGCCGCCGGCGATGCACATCGAGGGTACGCGAGGCGCTACACGTTTCGCTAATCTGGAGAGAAGACTGCAATTGATTTCAGTGAGGGCCCGGACTCCAGCAATGAACCTACCGCCATCCAAAGAAAACAACGCGCAACGCAGCGTCTGCGTTTTTTGCGCGTCGAGCAATGGCATTGATCCCATTTTTATTGAAGCGGCCAGAGCGTTGGGTGAAGCCATCGCCCAGCGCGGGTGGGGACTGATCTACGGAGGCGCGCATGTCGGCCTGATGGGCGCGATGGCTGATGCCGCGCTGGCACACGGCGGCTCGGTGACCGGCGTGATTCCGCAGGATTTGGTGCAGCGGGAATTTGCGCACCGTGGATTGACCGAACTCATTGAAACGGGCAGCATGCACGAGCGCAAGGCCGAGATGGCGCGGCGCGCCGATGCGTTTCTGGTGCTGCCGGGCGGCCTGGGCACGCTCGACGAGATGTGCGAGATTTTGACCTGGTCGCTGCTCGGCATGCACCAGAAGCCGGTCGTGCTCATCAACATAGCCGGCTATTGGAATGCCTTCCTCGGCATGCTGGATGCGGCGGTTGCCGCGGGCTTTCTGCGCCCGGAGCAGCGCGGCCTTCCGCTGGTGGCGTCCGATGCAGATGCAGCCTGCGAGATGGTGGCGCGACTCTGGGCTGAATGAGCGAAACTCCGCTGCGAGGGGCAGAATGCTCTATCCTGACAGGACGCATGCAGCAGCACCCCACCTCTTCCAAGCTCCGCAGCCTTCTGTTCAACGCAGTACTGGCCAGTGTCATTCCAGCGGGCATCGTGCATGCCCAGATGGACATGGCAAAC
>DASQRJ010000627.1:0-6735 GCA_035642955.1 Acidobacteriaceae bacterium | reverse complement strand
GAGTGCCCGCACGAGCACGGCTTCCTGTACCACTTCATCGACATCGAGAGCGGCAAGCGAATGTTCAATTCCGAGCTTTCCTCGATCGATACCTCGCTGCTGATCTGCGGTGTGTTGCATTGCCGGACGTACTTCGAGGGCAACAAGCGAATCGAGAACCTGGCAACGACGCTCTACCGGCGCATGGACTGGCAGTGGATGCTGAATGCCGGCGACACGCTCTCCATGGGTTGGCTGCCGGAGCAGGGTTTCCTGAAGCATCGCTGGGATATTTATGCCGAGCTGACCACGATGTACCTGCTGGCGATCGGTTCGCCGACGCACCCGATTACCGCCGCGAGCTGGGAGGCATTGCAGCGACCGATCGTGCCCTACGGCGGGATCGACTACATCACGGGCGTGGCGCCGCTGTTCATCCACCAGTATCCGCAGGCGTGGGTGGACTATCGCGATATTCGGGACAAGCACGCGAACTACTTCACCAATTCGATTGCGGCGACCCGGGCGCACCAGCTTTGGTGCCTGGTGCTGGGGCAGAAGTTTCCGTGGATTGACGAGAACATGTGGGGGATTTCGGCTTCGGATTCGCGGCAGGGATACCGGGTGTGGGGCGGGCCACCGGCGATGGGCGATCCGGACGGCACGCTGGTGCCATGCGCATGTGCGGGATCGGTGGTGTTTCTACCCGCGGAGTGCTCGCACGTGCTGCTGACCATGCGCGACCGCTACAAGGACCGGGTGTACCAGCGGTATGGATTCGTGGATGCCTTCCAACCGACGGCAGGGTGGTTTGGCGAGGATGTGATCGGGATCGATGTGGGGATCGGGTTATTGATGGCGGAGAATCTGCGAACCGGATCGGTGTGGGAGGGGTTTATGAAGAACCGGGAGATCCAGCACGCGATGCATGATTGCAGCTTCCGGCCGGACCCGGACGCGAATACGCAGGTGCTTTGAGGATTTGCCATCCATCCAGGCGCACCTTTGGCGCGATGGTCGGGCGCGCTCTCTTTGGTCGCTCAGGTTCAGAATGATTTTGCCGATGCCACATCTCAAACGCGAGGTATGCGGCACCTTGGTATCGGGTGCAGCGAACAATGTATGTATCCGCCGGAGCACAGGCGGCGTCTTAAACGGGCTGTGAATTTTTCCAAGAGCACTTGTGGGCTGGGATGGCGAGGCCTGAGGATGTTCTGGGTTTGGGGGAACGAGTGGCTGAAGAGCATGGGATGTACCGGTGGATCGATGGAGACGGCGAGGCGCCGGGCGCGCCCGGCCTGGAGCCGCGGTGGACGTCGAGCCAGAAATCGGTGGTAGGGACAGCCTATTCGACGTCGAGCAAGATATGGTGGACGACCTCGCACGGGACGATCAACGAAATCTACAACCCCACCATCGACAAGCCGCAGGTGCGCGATCTGGAGTTCCTGGTCAGCGACGGCGAAAGCTTCGTGCACGAAGAGAAGCGCGACCTGAAGCACAGATTCAGCTACCTGTCGCAGGAGGCGCCGGCGGTGGGAATTGTGAACAGCGATCCGGCGGGCCGCTACACCATCACCAAGGAGATCATCAGCGATCCGCACGCGCCGGTACTGCTGATACGGGTGAAGTTCACCGGCGACGAGAGGCTGCTGCGAAGGTTGAAGGCGTATGCGCTGCTGGCGCCGCACTTGGACGGGGGCGGGGCGCACAACAACGGTCACGTTCTGGATGTGGCGGGGCGGCGGGTGCTGCTGGCCTGGCGAAACTCTTCGGCGCTGGCCATGGCGGCCGATTGCGGCTTCAGGAACGCAAGTTGCGGCTTCGTGGGCACGAGCGACGGGTACCAGGACGTGACGCGGCACTTCGGCATGTAGTGGCACTACGGGTCGGCGACGGATGGCAACGTCGCGTTGATCGGTGAGATCAACATTGCGGAGCATCCGGAGTTCGTATTGGCGGTGGGCTTCGGTTCGGCGGCGCACTCGGCCCTGACGCGGACCATCGGCGCGCTGAACACGCCGTTCGATCTGCAGATGTCACGCTTCATCGCGCAGTGGGAGCGGGTGACGGCGCGAGTGGATCTGGCGGCCGCATCCCAGGATGGCGGCAAGCTGCTGAAGGCGAGTTACAGCGTGCTGCTGACGCATGAGGACAAGACCTTTGCGGGCGCGTTCATCGCGTCGGCATCGATTCCCTGGGGGCAGTCGAAGGGCGACAGCGACCTGGGCGGCTACCATCTGGTGTGGACGCGGGATATGTGCCAGACCACGACCGCGCTGCTGGCGGCGGGGCGGACGAACAGCGCGATGCGCGCGCTGATCTACCTGGCATGCACGCAGAAGACGGATGGCGGATTTCCGCAAAACTTCTGGGTGAACGGCGAGCCGTACTGGTCCGGGATGCAACTGGATGAGACGGCCTTCCCCATCCTGCTGGCCTACCGGCTGTGGAGGCTGGACGCCCTGGGCGATTTCGACGTGCTGCCGTTTGTCGAACGGGCGGCGGGCTTCCTGGTGAGACATGCACCGGTCACGCAGCAGGAGCGCTGGGAGGAGTGCGCGGGCTATTCGCCATCGACGTTGACGGTTGTGATTGCGGCGCTGCTCGGCGCAGCGGAGATTGTTCGGTCGCGGCATGCGCCGGAACTGGCGGCGTTTCTGGAGGAGCAGGCGGACTGGCTGGAGTCGCACCTGGAGGACTGGACGGCCACCAACGACGGGGTGCTGGTGCCGGGAGTGAAACAGCACTATATGCGCATCCGGCCGGCGGAGACGGGCGGAGCCGAGCCTTGCGTACACATGGGAGCCGGCACGGAGATAGTGCATATCGCCAATCGCGGACCGGGACAACAGTACGCCTTCGAGGCGCGGGCGATTGTGGATGGCGGCTTCCTGGAGCTGGTGCGCTATGGGCTGCGCAAGCCGGACGACCCGATGGTGGTGGCGACAGTGAAGGTGACGGACGCGATCCTGAAGCGGGATCTGCCGCAGGGGCCGGGCTTCCGGCGCTACAACCACGACGGCTACGGGAACCGTCATGACGGGGCGCCGTTCGATGGCTGGGGGCAGGGCTCCTGCTGGCCGCTGCTGACCGGTGAGCGGGCGCACTACGAGCTGGCGGCGGGACGGGATATTTCGAGTCTGATCCAGACCATCGAGGGCTTCTGCTCCTCCGGCGGCATGCTGCCGGAACAGGTCTGGGACCGAGACGACCTGCCGCAATGCGGAATGCGGAAGGGGCGGCCGACCGGATCGGCGATGCCGCT
The DNA here is from genome assembly GCA_035642955.1 of Acidobacteriaceae bacterium. GTDB lineage: Bacteria > Acidobacteriota > Terriglobia > Terriglobales > Acidobacteriaceae > KBS-83. The sequence continues at coordinate 3,488 of DASQRJ010000627.1, read as the reverse complement.
GGTGTGGGCGCACGCGGAGTACATCAAGCTGCTGCGCTCGGCGACGGACAAGCGGGTCTTCGACCGGGTGGACGCGGTGGCGGAGCGCTATGCCACGCCACGGGCACGGGGGACGATCGAGGTGTGGCGGCCGGACCGGCAGGTGCGGCGGATGGATGCCAAACGCCGGCTGCGCGTGGAGATGGACGAGGTCTTTGAGCTGCGCTGGAGTGCGGATGGCTGGAAGACGGCGCAGACGACCCCGGCCACTGCGGTCGAGTCCTGCGGCTTCTACGCCGACGCGACGCCCGGCTCGGGGGATCGGCTGGAGTTCACGCTGTACTGGCCGCAGCGCGGGCAATGGGAGGGGCGGAACTACACGGTGATGGTGGAGCGGTGAGTGGGCTTGTGTTCACATGGCGCTCAAGGTTAAGCATGTAGAGTGGAAGGGACGCGCCGCAGGGCGGCAGCCCGTACCCAGCCGTACGGGAGTAGAGACAGAGATTCCGATTCGCGTAGCCGGGACCGTTTTTGATTTGACACCGAATGGTTCGGCGGCGCATCTCATCGCGAAAGAGAGGCACACCAGCACATGAGCGACATTCAGCAAACAGCGATCAACGCACTGCGCTTCCTGGCAGTCGATGCGGTGGAGAAGGCCAAGAGCGGCCATCCCGGGGCCCCGCTGGGCGATTCTCCGATTGCCTACCTGCTGTTCCACAAGTACATGCGGCATAACCCGAAGAACGCGAAGTGGGCGAATCGGGACCGCTTCGTGCTGTCGAACGGGCACGCATCGGCGCTGCTGTACGGTGTGCTGCACCTGACCGGCTATGACGTGACGATCGATGACCTGAAGAGCTTCCGGCAGTGGGAGTCGCGGACGCCGGGCCATCCGGAGTACGGCGACACGGACGGCGTGGAGGTGACGACCGGTCCGCTGGGCCAGGGCTTTGCCATGGGCATCGGGATGGCGGCGGCAGAGAAGCATCTGGCCGCGGTGTACAACACGCCGGAGTTCAACGTGGTGGACCACTACACCTATATCCTGTGCGGCGACGGCGACATGATGGAAGGCATCTCGCACGAGGCGGCATCGCTGGCGGGAACGCTGCAGTTGGGCAAGGTGATCGTGTTCTATGACGACAACCTGATCTCGCTCGATGGGCCGACCGAGCTTTCCTTTACCGAGAATGTGATGGAGCGCTTCGACGCCTACCACTGGCACACGCAGATCGTTGAAGACGGGAATGACCTGAGGGGAATCAGCGAGGCGATTGAGGCGGCCAAGGCGATCAAGGACAAGCCGTCGTTCATCGCGGTGCGCACCATCATCGGCTACGGCAGCCCGCGGGCGGGCACGAACAAGGTGCACGGCGAGGCAATGGGGCCGGAGGATACCAAGAAGACCAAGGAGAACCTGAACTGGCCGGCAGACAAGAGCTTCTACGTGCCGGAGGATGCCGCGAAGCACTGGCTGGAGGCGGTGCAGAAGGGCGCCGACGAAGAAGCGGAGTGGAACAACCTGTTCGCGAAGTATGAGCAGGCGAATCCGGCGCTGGCCAAGCAGTTCAAGCGCACCCACTATGAGCACAAACTGGCGGATGGTTGGGAGAAGTCGCTGCCGGTGTTTGAGGCGGGCGGCAAACCGATCGCCACGCGCAACGCGGGCCAGCAGGTGATGAATGCGTTTGAGAAGGTGGTGCCGGAGGTATTCGGCGGCGCGGCCGATCTGACAACTTCCACCAAAACCATCTTCAAGGACAGCGGCAACTTCCACGTAGACCCGGCGGGACGCAACGTGTACTTCGGCGTGCGCGAGTTCGGCATGTGCGCCATGGTGAACGGCATGGCGGTACATGGCGGCGTGATTCCGTATGGATCGACCTTCTTCAACTTCGTGGACTATGCCAAGCCGGCGGTGCGCATTGCCGCGATCATGAAGTCGCATTCGCTCTTTGTGTTCACGCATGACTCGATCGGCCTCGGTGAAGATGGACCGACGCATCAGCCGATTGAACAGTTGATGATGCTGCGCGCAATACCGAACCTGATCGATCTGCGGCCGGCGGATGCGAACGAGACAGCCGCGGTGTGGAAGGTGGCGCTGGAGGCGAAGGCGCCGTCGTTCATGGCGTTGACGCGCCAGGATCTGCCGGTGATGGATGCGGCGAAGCTGAATATCATGGCAGGTGTGGCGAAGGGCGCCTATGTCGTCGAAAAGGGTGGCGATGCGCCGAAGCTGCTGATTGTGGGTACAGGCTCGGAGGTGTGGCCGGCGGTGGAAGCGGCGAAACGGCTGAACAGCGAAGGCACGCCGACGCGTGTGATCTCGATGCCGAGCTGGCGGCTCTTCGAGCAGCAGGATGAGGCATACAAGGCGTCGATCTTCCCCGACCATCTGCCCAAGCTGGCGGTGGAGGCGGGCGCGCCACTGGGCTGGTGGAAGTGGGTTGGCCGGCACGGCGACGTGATTGGACTGGAGCGCTTCGGCGCATCCGCGCCGGGAGCGACGGTGCTGAAGGAGCTGGGCTTCAGCCCGGACGGCGTGTATGCACGCGCGAAGAAGCTGCTGGAAAAGTACGAGAAGGAGACGGCGTCGTCGAAGAAGGGCGCGCCGGAGCCGGTGGGAACGCGATAGATACTGAAGGCATGAGGGCCGCTTCCCCGGCGGCCCTCGCGTCCTCTACCTGAAAGCAACACCAGACAGAAACGGCAGCACAAGCGAGCGACCGCAAGCGTTATGCCATCCGCAAGGCCGGAAATCCGCGCAATCTACTGGGACATTGGCGGCGTGCTGCTGACCAATGGATGGGATCACGAGGAGCGTGCTCGTGTGCTGGCGCAGTTCGCCATTCCGCGCGAGGAGTATGAGTCGCGACACGAAGAACCCAATGACCGCTGGGAGAAGGGCGAGCTCAGCGACGACGCGTTTCTGAAAGAGACGGTTTTTTTCAAAGAGCGCAGCTTTACGCCGGCGGAGTTTATCGAGGCGGTGCGTGCGCAGTCGAAGTGGCTGCCGGGCGGGGCGAAGAATGTGATCGCCCAGCTGCACGCGAACAGAAATCTGACCGACGGCGGGTTAAAGATGGCGATGCTGAACAATGAGTCGGGTCCGCTGAACGACTTTCGCATTGCGAGCTTCGGGCTGGCGCAGTACTTCGATGGATTTTTCTGCTCGGCATATATCGCGATGCGCAAGCCGGATCCGCGGATGTTTCGCGCGGGTGCGGCGATGCTGCACTTCCGGCCGGAGGAGTGCGCCTTTGTGGACGATCGAGCGAACAACTGCGCGGCGGCGGCGGCCGTGGGGATGCACGCGATTCAGTACAAGGGTGAAGCGGAGTTGACGATGGCGCTGCGCACGCTGGGTGTGCAGTTAGGCTGAGCAGGCGCATGCCGGCGATCATGCGCAATGCGTTTGGCAGCCATGCGGTGAAGAAGGGTTAAGAGCAATATCCCGGCAGCGAAGAGGGAAGCAGATTCCTTCACCGCGCTTCGCGACGGCC
>DASQRJ010000626.1:0-3619 GCA_035642955.1 Acidobacteriaceae bacterium | reverse complement strand
GGTGCCGACCATCAGCAGGCCGGCGACGCTTTCGGCTCCTGTCAGGTTGACCGGATGGCCGCGCAGCAGCAGGGTATCGGCATTCAGATCGCGGACGTTGAAGCTGTCGCTGAGATGGCGGAAGATCAGGCCGACGGCCAGCGGCATGGCGACGGCAAGCGCGCCCGGAAGCACCATCTCCTTCAGCGCGGCACCGGTGACGATGCGGACGCAGCGGCCGTAGTCCGGCTTGGATGTGCCCTCCATGATGCCGGGATTCTCCTTGAACTGCGCGCGTACGTCCTTGATGACGAACTGCGCGGTGCGGCCGACTGCCTTGATGGCCATGGAGGAGAAGAGATAGGTGAGCATGGCACCCAGCAGTGCGCCGACGAAGACGGGGACGCTGGCCAGATTCACGTGGGTGAACTGCCAGTTTGCCGGCAGGACCTGACCCGCGTCGGCAAAGCGATGCGCGACTATGTCGTGAACGCTCTCGAGATACGCAGAGAACAGAAGGAAGGCAGCCAATGCGGCAGAGCCGATGGCATATCCCTTGGTTAGCGCCTTGGTCGTGTTGCCCGCCGCATCCAGCTTGTCCGTCTTCACGCGGATGGAGTCTGGCTGGTTGCTCATTTCGATGATGCCGCCGGCGTTGTCGGTAATCGGCCCGAACGTGTCCATGGCCAGAATGTACGCCGCCGACGAAAGCATCCCCATCGTCGCAATCGCCGTGCCGTAAATGCCGCGGGCGTAGTTGGAGATGCCGGCGTGGTCGGCCAGGCCGCGGACGCCGAAGTAGTAGCTGAGCAGCAGGGCCAGACTGATCACGATGACCGGCATGGCGGGTGTCTCCATGCCTACGGCGAGACCGCTGATGATGTTGGTAGCTGGGCCGGTAAGGGAGGCCTCGGCGATGGAGCGCACGGGACGATAGCGGGTTTCGGTGTAGTACTCGGTGATGCGTACGAAGAGGAACGACGTCACGATGCCGACGAGGCCGGAGGCGAGCAGCCACCAGCGGCCCTGCAGCATGACGTACACGGCTGCCGCGAAGCCCAGGAATGCCACGAAAGATGTGACGTAGTAGCCGCGATTGAGCGCGTGCATCGGATCTTCATCTTCGCGGGAATGCACGACCGAGACGCCGATGATAGAGGCGATGAGATTGATCGCCTGAATGATCAGGGGAAAGAGAATGCCCTTGATGCCGAAGACGGGAAAGAGCGCCGCGCCCAGGATCATGGCGCCGACATTCTCCGCCGCGGTGGACTCGAAGATGTCTGCGCCACGTCCGGCGCAATCGCCAACATTGTCGCCGACCAGGTCGGCGATCACAGCGGGGTTGCGGGGATCGTCCTCGGGAATGCCGGCCTCGACCTTGCCGACCAGATCGGCGCCGACATCGGCGGCCTTGGTGTAGATGCCGCCGCCAAGCTGCGCAAAGAGCGCGACCAGGGATGCGCCAAAGCCGAAACCGACCAGCTCATAGGGCGTGGCCTGGGGATGCTCGAGGCCGCCGAAGAGGAAGAAGAGCAGGCCGATGCCGAGCAGCGAGAGAGCAACGACCACCAGCCCGGTCACGGCGCCGCCGCGCAGTGCGGTCTGCAGGGCACGGCCGAGGCTGGTACGGGCAGCACTTGCCGCGCGGATATTGGTCCGGATGGAGACGAACATGCCGGTGAAGCCGGAGAGCCCGGAACAGATGGCGCCGATCAGGAAGCTGATGACCACCTTGTTGGCGAATGGGGCGGTGAAGGGCGAGAGCCGATATCCAATAAAGAGGAGCCCGGCCAGCACCACGGCGATGATGGCGATGGTGCCATACTGCCGGGACATGAACGCCTCAGCTCCCTCGCGGATGGCGTTGGAGATGGCCTGCATCTCCGACGTCCCGGCGTCAAGGCTGAGGACGGATCTTGAGAAGAAAAATGCGACAACAAGCCCCAGGACGCCGATAGCCAAAGCGCCCCACAGGTAAATACTGCCGTTGTCTGGGGTGCTGGGGGTTCCCATCTGGAACCCCATGGCCCACAGGCCGACGTTCTGCATGCAAGTTCTCCGAAAGAATTGGATTCACGCGGTTTCCCTGTTGCTGTGATGTGGCGAGTGTAGGCCATGTGGGGGCTTTCTTCGACGGAAAGGCCACGCCAACCTCTTCTCCTCCCTTGCAGCTATTGGAAAACCGCTACACTGCGCCCCGTCGTTGACGCCGCGGCGCGCTGCCGGGAAAGCCTCGGTTCAAGGAACGCTGATTAAAGCACGGGTGGAAAAAGTGAGTCAAACCAGAGGATTGGAGCGGGGATCTGCCCGGCTGGTGTTCCGCGACGAATCGGTGGGTATCTGCATCTTCTTTGCTGAGCACAAGGGCGCATTGACAGGATACAATCACCAGTCGTTTTGAGTTAGGAAAGCAGTCGGGAGTGTGTATGGGCAGTGTGGCGACGGAGCGGCGCACCAAGGGCGCCAGTAGCGGACTGAGCGGGCTGACAGGGGCGGAATGGGTGGATGTGTACCGCCTGATGTACATGTCGCGGCGCCTGGACGATCGCGAGATTCTGTTGAAAAATCAACAGAAGATATTTTTTCAGATCTCCGGCGCCGGTCATGAGGCGCTCATGGTGGCTGCCGGCAAGGCGCTGAAACCAGGATACGACTGGTTCTACCCCTACTACCGTGATCGTGCGCTCTGTCTGACCCTGGGAGTGACGGCGGAAGAGATGTTGCTCCAGTCCGTAGGAGCGGCGGCGGACCCGGCCAGCGGCGGGCGGCAGATGCCGTCGCACTGGGGCAATCAGCGGCTGAATATTGTGACGCAAAGCTCCTCGGTGGCGACGCAGATGCTGCAGGCGGTGGGCTGTGCCGAAGCCGGCCGCTACCTGGCCCGGCATGCAAACGCGGTGGAGGAGATCTCCAGTTCCAAGGGCGGGGAAGACTATCGTGCCTTCCATAAGCCAAGCTTCCATGGCGATGAGGTGGTCTACGCGTCGATTGGCGAGGGATCCACCAGTCAGGGCGAGTTTTGGGAGTCGGTGAGCACCGCGTCGCTGGAGAAGCTGCCCCTGCTGTTCGTGGTGGAGGACAACGGCTATGCCATCTCCACGCCGGTCGAAGCGAACACGCCGGGGGGCAACATCTCGAGACTGGTGGCGAACTTCCCGAACTTTTTCTTCGCCGAGGTCGATGGTACCGATCCGGTGGAGTCCTACGCCGCCATGACGAAGGCGGTGGCGCATTGCCGCGCGCGCAAGGGTCCAGCCTTCGTGCATGGCCACGTCACTCGCCCGTATTCACATTCGCTGTCTGACAATGCGAAGCTCTACCGCTCCGCTGAGGAGCTGGAGGCGGAAAATCTCCGGGATCCGCTACCGAAACTGCAACTACGTCTGCTGCGCGAGGGTGTGATCGACGCCGATGGCATCACGCGGCTGGAGAAGTCGGTCGACGACGAGATCCAGGCGGCGACCGACCACGCGCTGCGTGCGCCGTTTGCGCCTGCGGACTCGATTTACAACTACGTCTATTCACCGAATATCGACCCGACGTCGAAGTCGTTCGCGGCTGAGACGGGAGCCGCGGCGGACGGTCCGGAGAAGACGATGGCCGACCTGATCAACGCCTGCCTGAAGGACGAGATGAA
>DASQRJ010000625.1:0-3511 GCA_035642955.1 Acidobacteriaceae bacterium | reverse complement strand
CATGGCGAGCGAGAGGAAGATGAAGATGGCGAAGGCAGCAAGCCAGGGCGAGATGAAGGTGACGGTGGCGGCAGCGCCGGCCAGCATGCGGAGCGTGTAGAGCGCAGAGAGCACAACAACGTCGAGGATGACGATGCGTTTGAGAGCGAGTGAATACGCGAGGGTGGTGACGAGATAGAGAATGAGCCAGCCAAGGAAGCCGGTCGGCAGAAAGAGGACCGCTCCGGCGAAGGAAGCGGCGAGAAAGACCGCGGAGATGGCCATGCCGGCGGCGGCGGAGAGATCGCCGGAGGCGAAGGTGCGCTTGCGCTTGCGAGGGTGCTGACGATCCGCCTCGATGTCGAGCAGGTCGTTGACGATATAGGTGGCGGAAGCGCAGAGCGAAAAGCAGACGAAGGCGATCACAGCCGCCAGGACAACCGAGCTTTGTATGCGATGGGCCAGCAGCAGGGGCAGAAAGATAAGCGTGTTCTTGGCCCACTGGTGGACGCGGATGGCTTTGATGGATGCGCGGAGAGCACTGCGGCGGTCGGTGAAGATGTTCTGCGGCTGGAGGCGACGGGCTCGCATGGCCATGCGCAGGCCGAGGTTGGGGTTGGCAAGCATGGGGGCAGTAGCGGCGGCCAGCATCGGCAGATCAGGGCGAGCGTTGCCGATGTAGTCGAAGTCGCCGGCGAAGCGGCTGCGGAAACCAGCGAGTTTGTTGCCGCCGGTCATATTTGTTGCGCCATCGGAGGCAAGCACACCTTCGAAGATGTTGAGATGCCCGGCAATGCGATCCGCCAGACCGGAGTCTGCACCGGTGGCGAGATAGAGCTTGCGCCCTTCGCCGCGCTGGGCCATCAGGTACTCGAGCAGCGGGCGATTGTAGGGCAGGTGCTCGACGTTGAGGGTGACGCGCGCGGTGACTTCGCGCTTGAGATTGGCCTTCCCGCGCAAGGCCCAGAGCGGGGTTTTGAGAGCTTCCAACGGGCGGGTGCGGAGGAGCAGCAACAACGAATCGACCAGCGTGTCCGACTTGACGAGGGTGCCGTCAAGGTCGACGCAGAGAGGGCGTTCGAGAGCTGGTGGTGCCGTGGTCGCCATGCGGCTCCTGATCTATCTGCCTGAACTGCCGCGCGCTCACCGTCTTCACAAATGCTGTGCTTTCATCCACATCTGTGAAGAACAGCCGTTCCTAACGGAAACGCTGCATGCGTAGTTGTTGCAAGCCCTGCACCCTTAGTGAAAACGGCTGGGGGAAGGATATCAAAGGGGGTAGCTGAATCCGCCAACAGATCTTTAGCGGAACCAGAAAGGAAATCCTCCGTATAAGCAGTAAGAAGATGAGAATCCTGGTTGCAGGAGCTTCCGGTGCAATGGGGCGGGCGTTGGTTCCGCTGCTGGTTCGCGCCGGACATGATGTGGTGGGGATGGTGCAGCGTCCGCGCAGTGTGGAGGTCGTGCACTCGCTCGGGGCGCAGCCGCGGACTGCCGATGCGCTGGATGCCGCGGCGGTGCTGAGCTGTTTTCGCGAGACGAAGCCGCAGGCGGTGATTCACCAGCTCACGGCAATCCCTCCGGCACTGGACATGCGGCACTTCGATCGCGACTTTGCGTTGACCAACCTGCTGCGGACCGAAGGCACGCGCCATCTGCTGGCTGCCGCCGTAGATGTGGGCACGACGCACTTCATCGCCCAGAGCTTTGCGGGCTGGACCTATGCACGGAAAGGCAACGGGAGCAAGCTCAAGGTCGAGGAAGATGCGCTCGATCCCGATCCGCCCCAGCGGATGCGCACTACGCTCGACGCGTTGAAGTCGCTGGAGCGAGCGGTGCTGTCGGAGTCGCGGGTCACCGGAAGCGTCCTGCGTTACGGCGCATTTTATGGGCCGCATACCTCGATCGCGAAGGACGGTTCCGTGGTGCAGGCGGTGCGGCGGAGAAAGCTGCCGCTGGTGGGCGAGGGCGCGGGCATCTGGTCGTTCGTGCACATTGAGGATGCGGCGAGCGCCACCGCTGCCGCGGTCGAGTCAGGGCGTGGCGGCGTTTACAACGTGGTGGACGATGAGCCGGCTCCGGTCTCGGAATGGCTCTCGTTCCTGGCGCACAGCGCGCATGCGCAGCCGCCCAAGCGCGTTCCGGCATGGATGGCGCGGCTGCTGATCGGCGAGCATGCGGTCGCGGTGATGAACGAGATACGCGGCGTTTCGAATGCGAAGATCAAGCGCGAGCTGGGATGGACACCGCACTGGCCGAGCTGGCGCGACGGCTTTCGGGAGGTGTGCAAGAGCGCTTCTCTGCCGATTCGTGAGCAGTTCGGGACGCAATCGCGGTTCGATTACCGGCCGTAAGTAATTTGTAACCGTCAAGCAGCAGAAGGGTGATCAGCCGGTGTATTCCTCTTCTTTGGTCTGCGCGATGGCGATCGAGTGACTGCTCTGGTAGGCGAGAATGTGGCCCAGCGCTACGCCTCCGAGGCAGAGCAGGATCGAGAGGCCAGCGTTCAGCAATGCCCTGCTCCAGGCGCCGGTGCGCAGCAGGTCGTAAGTTTCCAGACTGAAGGAGGAGAAGGTCGTGAAGCCGCCGCAGAGGCCGATCATCACGAAGATGCGCACCGACTCCGGCGCCTCCCACCGGCTTCCGGTCACAGTCAGCGTGCCAAAAAAGCCGATGACAAAGGAACCGGTGACATTGATGAGAATGGTGGACCAGGGGAAGTTGCTGTGCTGATCGAGCATCATGCGGCCGATCGCATAACGCAGGCAGCCACCGATGGCGCTGCCAAGTGCAACCCAGAGATACAGGTTCATTTCCTGCCTCAGCTGTCACCGCAGCGGACCGAATCCGGAGACCGCGGTTGGGATAGGCAGGAGTTATCAGCCGGGTGGCAGTCTTGAGGAGCGAGTCCTCCGGGGAAACTCCATTCCCCGTACACGTTCAGTTTAGAACAATTCCGATGAACAATCCGCATCTTTAAGGCAGAAACGCGACTCCTTGGAGTATTGGCGCGTCTGAACCATCAGGTGATGTTCCTGACAGGTGCTCGAAGGGCCTGCATTCGGAGTTGTCGCCGGATGATTTTCTGTCTCACGCAACAGGAAACACGCGTACGCGAGGTAAGTCGAATGAAACGGAATCTTTCTTTATCTGCCACCCTTGTGTTCTCTCTTCTCCTGGGCGGTCTGGCTGTACCTGCCTTTTCTCCGCTGCTGGCTCAGGAAGCTGCTTTCAGCGGCCCAGCGACGATTGTGACGGTGGAACCAAAGGGCAACGGCGAACTGGCCCAGCCGGTTCCGGCGACTGCCGTGAAGGTAAAGGTGAACGGCAAGAACGCGGAGGTGAGGAGTTGGAACGCCTTCGGTCCGAATGCCACGCAGCCGAACCTGCAACTGGTGCTGCTGATTGACGATGCCGCACGCTCCAGCCTGGGGCTGCACCTGCAGGAGTTGCAGCGCTTTATCACCCAGCAGCCGGCGACCACCGAGGTTGCCGTGATTTATATGCGCAACGGGACAGCGGCCTTTACCGG
>DASQRJ010000624.1:0-10533 GCA_035642955.1 Acidobacteriaceae bacterium | reverse complement strand
AGAGCACGAAAATCGGCGTCTGCAGCTGCTCCGTCAGATCGAAGGCTGCGACACTCATGTCAAAGCACTCTGCCACGGACCCCGGCAGCAGCATGACGTGCCGCGTATCGCCGTGCGAGAGATAGGCCACAGAGAGAATGTCGCCCTGTGCGGTGCGCGTCGGCATGCCGGTCGACGGTCCCACACGCTGGATGTCGAAGATGACTGCGGGGATCTCCGCAAAGTAAGCCAGGCCGGTGAACTCCGCCATCAGCGAGATGCCGGGGCCGGAGGTGGCCGTCATGGAACGTGCGCCTGTCCACGCTGCACCGAGCACCATACCTACGGCGGCCAGCTCATCTTCCGCCTGAACCACAGCGAAAGTGGCCTTGCCGTCAGGTTCAATACGGTACTTCTTCAGCAGATCGATCAGGTTCTCCACCACCGAGGACGACGGTGTGATGGGATACCAAGTCACCACGGTGACGCCGGCGAACATGCAGCCCAGGGCCGTTGCGGCATTGCCTTCGATGATGATCTTGCCTTCGTTCGCGTGCATCCGCTCCACGCGGAATGGATCTTGTTTTACCAGGGACGTCTTCGCGTAGTCGTAACCTGCCTGTACCGCGGACCAGTTCAGATCGGCGGCCTTCTGCTTCTTCGCGAACTGGCGTCGCACCGCGGCTTCCACCGTGGCCACGTCCATATCCAGAAGCTGCGTGACAACGCCGACGTACACCATGTTCTTGACCAGCTTGCGCAGTTTGGCTTCGGGACAGACCGCAGCGGTGATCTTGTCGAAAGGCACTGGATAGCAGACCACGTCGTCGCGATACTGCTTGAGATTTGCAGACTCTTCGTAAATGGCGACGCCGCCCGCAGCCAGCGAGAGGATGTCATCCTTCGCGGTCTCAGCATTCATCGCGACCACAATATCGATCTCTTTTTTGCGCGCAATATAACCCTGTTTGCTGGCGCGAATGGTGAACCAGGTTGGCAGCCCGGCGATATTCGAGGGGAAGAGGTTCTTGCCGCTGATGGGAACGCCCATCGCGAAGATGCTCTTCAACAGGACATTGTTCGCGGATTGCGATCCGGAGCCATTGACCGTGGCTACCTGGATGCTGAAGTCGTTGACCACTTCGCCGGATCGTCCGGCCGCAGCCCGCGGCTGCTCTACTTTCAGGGTCACATTACTTGTTGCCATCGAGCGAATCCTTCCCCAGACACAAGATTCCTGCCGGTCTGAAGCGCGTCATGCGCCAGCCATCGCCATCTTTTTAGTATAGGACAGCGTTATCCAAGCCGCTTACGCTGCGGGGGTTAACTGCGCAGGGTCACGGCTGAGCGGGCGCTGGGCGGCGCTAAGTTGTTGGCGGACCCCCCGTCGTCACTGCCGGATGTTGTGGAGCGAGTGCTCGACCTGCTCCCGTTCCGCGGCATTCAGGGGCAACAAGGGCAGCCGCGGCGAGCCGCCATAGTAACCATTCAGGTCGCAGGCGTATTTCACACCCGGAATGCCCAGACGCCCGCAGATGAAATCTGCTGCACCTAGAATGCGCTGCTGCTTCTCTTCCGACAGCGTCGCATCGCGGTCTTTCCATGCCATATAGATCTCCGCGCAAGCTTGCGGAGCGAAGGAGGCCATGGCCAGTACGGCTCCGGCGGCGCCCGCGGTGAGTGACGGCAACAGTGTCTGAGCTGAACCGCAGAGGACCTGGAAGCCAACCTCACGTGTGCGGGTCTTGAACGCTGGTGGAGGGGCTGCCGCATAGCCAATGCCGCCCATCAAGGCATCCGCGGGCATAAGCGTCGCGGCCAGTCCGGCGGCTTCAGCCTGTGCGCGCAACATGCGGCCGGTGACGGCAGCGAAGGTGGCCGTGACGGCGACCTTGCGGCGCGGCGCTGAAGCAGTCGCAGCAACGATGGCGGCGATCCGCTCCGGCTTGCCGCCAGAGTCCTTCATGCCGCAGATGTTTGCATGGCCGGAAAGCTCACCGATCACTTCGACAGGCAGTTCATATGCGGTGTAGGCGGGAATGCTGTAGAGGAGCACCGGCAACGCCGATGCATCCGCGACCATGCGGTAGTAGTTCAGCAGCTCCGCTGCGCGCATCTGCGGCCGATAAAAATGCGGCGTGCGGACCAGAGCCACGTCGTAGTCCAGCGACGCGGCATGGTCGATGCGCTTCAGGGTTTCGATCAAGCTTTCGTGGCCCACACCCGCGATGAGTATGCGATCGTCCGCAGCAGCGCCGCGGGCGGCGCGCAGCGCCTCATGCGTCTCTTCATCGCTCAGCATGACGGCCTCGCCGGTTGAGCCCAGAACCACCAGTCCGGCGAGTGGCGCCCGGCAATACCGTTCCACGCTGCGCTCCAGGTGGTGCCAGTGCGGGCGGCCATCCGGCTGGAATGGCGTTGGAATCGCCGCGAAGACCCCTTCAAGTAGCATCTCTGCCTCTTTATCGCGCTGCCAGCGCGCGTGCCGCATGCAGTTGTTGCAATGCCTCTACATGAATCATCTCGCGCTGCAAAGCAGCAATACCCTCTGCGGCAGCGCGCGCCGCGGCCATCGTGGTGATTGTCGGGATACGCTGTTGCACCGCGGCACGGCGAATCGCTTTCTCGTCAAAGAAAGTGTCCTGCCCATGCGGCGTATTGATGATGAGGTGAATCCCGTCCCCCTTGATCAGGTCGACGATGTTGGGCCGCCCCTCCTTGACCTTGTAGACACGCTCTACGGTCAGCCCGGCGCGCTCCAGCACATCGGCAGTCCCGTGGGTCGCCACCAGACGAAAACCGAGATGAACATACTCGCGCGCCAGGGCGACAAGACCATCCTTGTCGCGATCGTTCACGCTGAAGAAGGCCGTGCCGCGCAAGGGCAGCCGCTGCCCCGCAGCAAGCTGCGCCTTCGCGAAGGCCTCGCCAAAGTTATCGGCCACGCCCATGACCTCGCCCGTCGAACGCATCTCCGGACCGAGTACTGTGTCGACACCGGGAAATTTGTTCCACGGAAAGACCGGTGACTTCACATAGAAATGCGATCCGGTGTCCAGATCGCACCCCTCACGGACCTGCTCCGGCAACAGTTCCGCAAGTGTCCTGCCGGTCATGATGAGCGATGCAATCTTCGCCAGCGGGACACCCGTCGCCTTTGAAACGTAGGGCACAGTGCGCGAAGCGCGCGGATTCACCTCGATGACGAAGACGCGATCGCGCTCACCCTTTTGCCGGCTGCGCTGGATGGCGAACTGAAGATTCGCGAGTCCGCGCACGTTGAGTGCGAGCACGAGTTGCCGCGTGTAATCGCGGAGTGTGGCCAGCGTCTCCTGTGGCAGATCAACCGCGGGCAGGACGCAAGACGAGTCGCCGGAGTGGATGCCGGCCTCCTCAATGTGCTGCATGATGCCGGCGATCACCACATCCCTGCCGTCACAGAGGGCGTCCACATCGACTTCCACCGCCGCCTCAAGGAAATGATCGATCAGCACGGGACGAGCTTGCGAGTACTCGACAGCCTCCGCCATATAGTGGCGAACAGCAACCGCATCGTAAGCGATTACCATAGCCCGGCCGCCGAGCACATAGCTCGGCCGCACCAGGACGGGGTATCCGACGCGTTCTGCGCCGGCCAGCGCCTCATCGACGCTTGTGGCCATCGCACCCGGGGGCTGCGGAATATTCAGCCGTTCGAGCAACGCGCCAAACTGCTTGCGGTCTTCCGCCAGGTCGATGGATTCCGGTGACGTGCCCAAAATCTTGACTCCGGCTTTCTTGAGCGGTAATGCAAGATTGAGCGGCGTCTGGCCGCCGAACTGCACGATCATGCCAACGTCTGCTCCGCCGGCGCTCTCACGCTCGTAGATCGCGAGCACATCTTCCAGCGTGAGGGGCTCGAAGTAGAGGCGATCGCTGGTATCGTAATCCGTCGAGACTGTCTCCGGATTACAGTTCACCATGATCGTTTCGTAATCGGCCTCTTTCAGGGCGAAGGCCGCATGGCAGCAGCAATAATCGAACTCGATTCCCTGTCCGATGCGGTTCGGTCCAGAGCCTAAGATGATGACCTTGCGCCTCGATGTCGGCGGCTGCTCGTCTTCTTCGTCGTAGGAGGAGTAAAGGTACGGAGTCTCGCTGTCGAACTCCGCCGCGCAGGTATCCACCAGCTTGAAGATTGGCTTCAGCCCGAGCTTGTGCCGCAGCTCTCGGACCTCGTCTGCGCCGGTGGCAGAATCGAGATGCCACACCTCCGCGATCCGCGCATCGGAGATACCCATGCGCTTGGCTTTGCGCAGTACTTTGGCGTCTACCTTCTCCAGATTGTGGGCGCCAAGCAATTCGATGGTGTCGGTGATCTCTTTCAGTTGATAAAGAAACCAGGGATCCATGGCGGTGATGCGCGCGACTTCACGCACGGTCATGCCGGTGCGGAAGGCGTAGCGGATATAATCCAGGCGCTGTGGCTGTGGCGTTACCAGGCGCTGCATCAGCCGGCGTGGCTCGATCGTCTCCGAGCCGACGCGTTTGCCCGTTTCGAGTGAGCGCAGCGCCTTCATCATCGCTTCCTTGAAGGTGCGGCCGATCGCCATCACCTCACCCACCGACTTCATTTGCGGACTCAGCGTCTCGTCGGCTCCGGGAAACTTTTCAAACTGCCATTTCGGCACTTTGACAACGACATAGTCGATGGTTGGTTCGAAACAGGCAGGCGTTTTGCGCGTGATGTCGTTGGGAATCTCGTCCAGCGTATAGCCGACGGCAAGCCGGGCGGCAATCTTGGCAATCGGAAAGCCGGTGGCCTTGGAAGCGAGCGCCGAGGAGCGCGAGACGCGCGGATTCATCTCGATTACGGTCATGCGGCCGGTCTGGGGATGCACCGCGAACTGGACATTCGAGCCACCGGTCTCCACACCGATCTCGCGGATCACCCGAATAGCGGCGTCACGCATCATCTGGTACTCGCGATCGGTCAATGTCTGCGCAGGTGCCACTGTGATCGAGTCGCCGGTATGGACGCCCATGGGGTCCATGTTCTCGATCGAGCAGATGATGATGACGTTGTCCGCGAGGTCACGCATCACCTCCAGCTCAAATTCCTTCCAGCCCAGGACGGATTCTTCGATGAGGCATTCGTGGACCGGGGAGAGATCCAGTCCGCGCGAGAGAATCTCCATCAGCTCCTCGCGGTTGTACGCGATGCCGCCACCCGAGCCACCCAGCGTGAAGGATGGACGTATCACAACAGGAAAGCCGATCTTCGAAGAAAAGTCCATGCCGTCGCGCAGATTGTTCACCAGCGACGAGCGTGGCATGTCGAGACCGATCTTCTGCATCGCGTCTTTGAAGAGAAGACGGTCCTCGGCTTTTTTGATCGCGTCGAGCTTCGCGCCAATCAGTTCCACATCGTATTTTTCAAGAATTCCAGCATCCGCAAGATCGACAGCGAGATTCAGAGCGGTCTGTCCGCCAACGGTCGGCAGCAATGCGAACTTGCCTTTACGCCTTCCGTCTATGCCGGTCATCATCGCCGCTTCCAGGCGAATGATCTCTTCTACGTACTCGCGCGTCAGCGGCTCGATGTAAGTACGGTCGGCGAGCTCGGGATCGGTCATGATGGTGGCCGGATTCGAGTTCACCAGCACCACTTCGTAACCGTCCGCACGCAGCGCCTTCACCGCCTGGGTACCGGAGTAGTCGAACTCCGCCGACTGGCCAATCACGATGGGGCCGGAGCCGATCACGAGGATTTTCTGAATGTCGTTTCTGCGTGGCATGTCTCTCTCTTAACGTTCCTGCGTGCCGACCAGGCCGGCGAAATCGAAATCTGTCCAGGTGTGATACACGCGCTCGCCCGCGATGAAATCCTGATCCTCAGACGTAAGCTGCGGCGTTCCTCGAGGATTTCCCTGACGATCGGTGAAGCGCCCAGAGCCCACAAGCTTGCCGTGGTGTGCGTTGCTGGAGAGCGTGTGAATGTAAACCCAGTGCTGGTTGGGCTCAGAGTCCCCCGGTGTGTACCGACTCTCGGAGCGCGTGACTTTGCCGCCGGCATCGAGGCAGGCCACCACATCGCGATTGAACTCGCCGTCGTGATTCCACTGGTAGACGGCGCGAGGCAGATTCTTGAGCTTCCACACCATTGCGATACCTTCGATGTCGCCCTCACGCTCGCGAAGCTGGTCGCGCAGATCCGCAGTGACGTACCAGCCACCGCGGGCATACAGCTCGACCGGACGTAGTGGCGCTACGCCGAGACACCGGGTGACGTAGGACATGGCCGCCTTGTCCGGCGGTCCGTGGCGCAGACCGGTCCCCGATCCCGACAGTTGTGCCGCCACCGGGGTAAAGCCGCCTGCCGCCAGCGAAAGCACCGCCACCCCTGCCAGCAGGCAATGCGATCGCAGCTTCACCGCTTCGACTCCTCCATCATCCTGCGGAAGTCGTGGAAGAGATAGTGCGAATCATGCGGACCGGGGCTCGCCTCGGGGTGGTATTGCACGCTGAAGAGCGGCAACGAGCGATGGCGTAACCCCTCGAGCGTGTCGTCGTTCAGGTCGACGTGGGTCAATTCCACATCGCTCTGCTTCAGCGAGTCGGGATCGATGGCAAAGTTGTGGTTGTGCGCGGTGATCTCAATCTTGCCGCTGCCGGTCTGCTGCACGGGGTGATTGCCGCCGTGGTGCCCGAATTTCAGCTTGTAGCTCTTGCCGCCCAGCGCCAGGCCGATAAGCTGATGCCCAAGACAGATGCCGAAGATCGGCTTCTTCCCTGCCAGCTTACGGATGTTTTCCTGCGCATAATGCAGCGGCTCGGGATCCCCTGGACCATTGGAGAGGAAGATGCCGTCTGGCTTGAGCGCCAGCACATCCTCCGCCGAGGTCTGCGCGGGAACCACGGTCACACGGATTGCTTCCCGTGTAAGCATTCGTAAAATGTTGTGCTTGATCCCGTAGTCATAAGCCACTACATGAAGGTTGTCCGCGGGCGGCTCGGGCATGAGTCCGGGAATCGCGTTCCCGGCATGCTCGCGCGTCCACTCGTAACTCTCTTTCGTCGACACCACGCTCGCCAGATCGCAGCCATCCATCTTTGGCTGGGCTTTGGCTTTGGCTATGAGTGCCTCAGGGCTCGCGTCCTTCGTGGAAATCACGCCACGCATGGCGCCATAGATACGCAAGTGCCGCACCAGCGCCCGGGTATCGATCTCCGAGATGACCGGCACGCCGTGGCGCTCCAGGTACTCATCGGCCACCTGCTCGGAACGCCAGTTGGAGCTGACGGGAGAGAACTCCCGGGTCACCAGGCCTTCGATATATGGCTTTTGCGCCTCAGCATCGGCGGCATTGGTGCCGTAGTTGCCGATCTGGGGATTGGTGAGAACGACGATCTGGCCCGCATAGGAGGGATCGGTGAAGATCTCCTGGTAACCCGTCAGCGATGTGTTGAAAACGACTTCGCCTGCGCGCTCACCGCCCGCGCCATGGCTCTCACCGTGGAAGATGCGCCCGTCTTCGAGCGCAAGGATAGCCTGCATCGCTGCTCCATAGGGTGGATTCAATCGATGTTAGCAGGTTTCGGACTCGCTGGCCCGTCGCGGTCATGAAGAGTAGAGGTTGCGGATTCTTCGCAGCGCGAAGGAGCGCAGCAGATGCTCCAAGGCCGCGAAAAACTATTCGACGACGTGCATTTTTTCAGTGGGCCAGTAGACGAACGCAGCCTTCCCGTAAATGAAGCTGCGGTCTACCGGGCCGAAGTCGCGGCTATCGCTCGAGATTGAGCGATGATCGCCCATCACGTAGTAGCAGTGTGGAGGCAGAACCAGGGGTGAGACCGACCGTACATCGCGGAAGCGCTGTGGCACATACGGCTCAGGAACGAGGGCGCCATTCACATAGACGCGTCCATCGTCCACCTCAAGCCGGTCGCCGGGCCGCGCGATCACGCGCTTGATATAGCTCTTCGACGGATCGCGGGGATAGTAGAAGACAACTACATCGCCGCGGCTGATGTCTTCAAAGTGATAGACGAATTTGTTGATGAAGATGCGGTCCTGATCGTGCAGTCGCGGCAGCATGCTGGTGCCTTCGACCCGCACCGGCTGGTAGAGGAACGTGATGACGAAAAAAGCCACCGCGAGCGAAACGAGAATATCCCGCGCCCAGACCGCGACCGCGCGGCGACGGCTGCGCCGGGCATGTGCATCGAGCGGATGTGGATCTTGTAAACGAGCTTGCTGATCTTCCATCAATTGCAACCGAGACCGCCGGGTGGGCAGATGACGTGCGCAGGCTTCGAAAGTGGCTGCGCCTGCCCTCTAGTAGGAATGTACTGCGGATTTACGTGCTCGTCACCCATTCCGTCGAGTTGCGAGGCCTGGAGTTCCAGTGGGCGTTGCATCACCATCTCCAGGCTGGTGCCTTCGGGAATGACCACGTCGTCACCGCGGGTGAAGAGGGTATAGACCAACCCACCAGCCACGCCGGCGAGGCCGCCAATGGCTGCTCCCTCGAGCGGTCTCCCGCTGGCCGCTCCACCGATAACGCCGCCGGAGGCGCCAATGGCGCCACCCTTGGCAATGTTGCCCGCGTCCTTGCCCTTGTTGCTCGCTTGCTCGATAGTGCCCTCCTCACCCTTGACGGAAGGGCCGGCGGAGCCGGGCAGACTATCCACGGTTCCGGGGATTCCCACGACCTGTCCGTTGGGGAAGATCATGGTGGTGAAGTGCATTAACAGTTTGGCGCGCCCTTTCACACGGCCAGGACGCTCCACCTTGTCCACGACACCTTGCACGTACACGCCGGTCGGAATGAGGACGTGGGAACCAACGATGACGGGAAAGGTCGAAACCAGATACACACCATCGCCCGGCCGGGCCGTCTTAGTGTTGACACCGCTCTTCAACGACAAAAGAACCTTTGTGCCGGCGGGAACGGTATACGACGTGACGCTCGGCACGCTTTTGGCTGCCGCCGGGCCGGCGGGTACCGGTGTGCCAGAGTGCGGTGGCGCCGGCTGTGCTGGAAGCGTCTGCTGCGCCGTCAATGTGTAGGGAGCGGCAAGGAGGGCGCTGCACATCCACCAGACGACCGCATTGCTTGATTTCATCGAATCTGGTCCCCACCCTGTTTATAGACGCATCGGGAAGGTCAGGGATAGCGTTTTCATCCCCGCGGTAACCCGTGCGGCATGGCAACATCGTTACGAAAGAGAATTGCAGTCTGTCCGCAGATGAGGAGTCGCATTTGACTCAATCCGTAAGATGCCGATTTCCCCTGGTGACGGCTCTGCTCGAACAAGCCATTCGCGATCGCGTCTTCCCGGGATGCGCATTCGCTTTTCTTGCCGCGGGCGACGCGCAACCCTCAGAGGACAACGTGCAGGCCGTCGGACGCTTCACCTACGAACCGGACGCGCCGCGAGTTCTGCCGGGCACTCTTTTCGATCTCGCCAGCCTGACCAAAGTGCTGGCGACAACCGCAGCCATTATGCTGCTGCACGACCGCCGGCAGCTTGCGCTGGATATTCCAATAGCAGAGTGGCTTCCAGAGTTTTCCTCCGCCCATCCATCGGATGCTCGGCGGCGGCTCGTGACCCTGCGTATGCTGCTGGATCATTCTTCCGGTCTGCCTGGTTACGTGCGCCTCTTCGAGTCGGCAAACGATCGCCTTGCGATGATCGACGCCTGTCTTCGGCAACCGCTGACCGCTGATCCAGGAATGCGGGCCGAGTATTCGGATATCGGTTTCATCATCCTCGGATATCTCGTCGAGACGATCACAGGCGAACGGCTGGATTCCTACTGCCAGCGCGAGATCTTCGCGCCGTTGGGCATGAGCACCACTCGTTTTTGTCCGGAGCCGGCGCAGTGTGCATCGATTCCGCCAACCGAGGACGATCGCAGCTTCCGGCATCGCGTCATCCAGGGAGAAGTGCATGATGAAAACGCTTCCGTAATGGGTGGCGTCGCTGGCCACGCCGGCCTTTTCTCCAACGCCCTTGATCCACTGCGGATGGCGGCATGCATCCTGGCGCATGGCGCCACACCTTCCGGATCGCGACTCTTCTCAGCGCAAACGGTCGGGTTATTTGTCCAGCCTGCGCAGCAGCCGCCCGGCACGTCGCGAGCTCTCGGGTGGGATACGCCGACCGTACCGTCCTCTTCTGGGAAGCTTTTTTCGCCGCGCTCGATCGGTCATCTCGGATTCACCGGGACGTCCCTCTGGATCGATCTGGACGCCGGCATCACCGTCACCTTGCTGACAAATCGTACCTGGCCGGATCGTTCCAATCAGGCGATTCGCGAGCTCCGTCCGCGCTTTCATGACACCCTCCGACGTGAGCTTGCCGGGGATCATGAACCCGATTGGGGAAATGCAAAATGAACCTGCAGGTCACAATTCCGGTAACACCCATTTGCATTTTCTTCGATAGACGTTTTGACGTGCGCGGTAAAATAGCTCTAAGGGACGTTTCCGACGAAAATGGCTACTTTGACCCCGGCAACCCGCATGTCCAACACTGAAGACGACGGGGCAATCCACACCCCTACTG
>DASQRJ010000623.1:0-10323 GCA_035642955.1 Acidobacteriaceae bacterium | reverse complement strand
GCGACGCGAGTATGCACACGCGGGCCATCGTTACCGTGAAGAACGAAAGCGCCGCGGCGCTGGCCGCGATTCCGCTGCAAATCAGCTCCACGCTGCACTGGGAAGGGATCGACGCGGATGGTAAGCCGCTGCGTTTTGCGCACCACACTGTGGCCACAGACGCGGACCATACCGGGGCGATGAACGAGGCGCTGGTGACGCTGGCCGGGCCGCTGCCCGCCGGTGGCGAGCAGACACTGACCGTCTTCTACAGCGGGTCTGTGGCTCCGACGGCGCAGCGGCTGACGCACATCGGCACGCCGCCCGACGTGGCGGAGCATGCGGACTGGGATGGCATTCGCGAGGAGTTTACCGGGCTGCGCGGCTTCGGCAACGTGCTGTGGTATCCGGTGTGCAATATGCCGGTGGCGCTGGGCGATGGCGACCGCTTCTTCAGCGAGATCGGGTTGACCAAGCTGCGGGAGAGCGCGGCACTTGTCTCCATGACGGTGACAGAAGAGTTTACCGGCGCCGCGCCCACGGTTGCCTTTCTGGATGGAGTGCCGGTGACCGTGCAAGCGACCCCGCCGGCCGCGGAGAGCGACCTGCCCGGCGTCGCCACGGCGAAGCTGCCGGAGACGCGGCTGGGCTTTGCGACGCCGCTGCTCTTTCTGGCGCGGCGGACGCTCGAAACCGGCAACGGGCTGAAGCTCTATGCGCGGCAGAGCGATGCGGCGGCTACCCAGTCGTACATGACGGCTGCTTCGATCCTGACCACGCAGATGACCGACTGGTTTGGCGCAAAGCCGAAGACGGAGTTGAGCGTGCTCGATCCGCCGGAGACGGCGGACAGCCCGTTTGAAGAGCGCGCGCTGGTGGTGACCAGCATTGCGAACGTGGACCCAAAGCAACTGCTGGGGCCGATGAGCCACGTGCTGACGCATGCGTATTTTCAGTCGCCGCAGCTTTGGTTGGAGGAAGGCACCGCGCAGTTTATGGCGTCTGTGTGGACGGAGCATGAGGCGGGTCGCACCACAGCCATCACGCAGATGGACAACCAGCGCGGGGCGCTGAGTCTGGCGGAGCCTGCCGACCCGGATCAGGACCCGGGCCAGCCGCTGCCGGCGGCGCACGATCCGATCTTCTACAGGACGAAGGCGGCGTACGTCTTCTGGATGCTGCGCGGCATTGTGGGCGACAAGCCGCTGGCGGCTGCGCTACAGCAGTACGATGCCGCGGAGGATCGGTCGAGCAGCTACTTCCAGCATCTGCTGGAGAAGACGAGCGGGCAGCCGCTGGAGTGGTTTTTCAACGATTGGGTGAACCGCGATCGTGGGCTCCCGGATTTGAACATTGAGAACGTCACGTCGAGCAAGGGCAGCCAGGAAGACAGCTATATTGTCGCTGTCACGGTATCGAATGCGGGAACCGCGGTGGCGGATGTCCCGGTGACGATCCACTCCGGGGATGCGACGGTGACGGCACGGATGCGCATCGAAGCCAAGGGGCGCGCGACGCACCGCTTCCTGGTGCACGGACAGCCGCAGCAGGTGCAGGTGAATGACGGCACCACGCCGGAGACCGAGGCGAGCGTCCACCGCAAAGAGATCACGTACACCGCGCCGGGCTAGAGCATTTTCCCTGTAGGTGTAAAGCGGCCAACGGAAGCTCTTGTGGCTTTTCGTTAAGGGAAAGCCACGCCAAGATACTCTCCGCTACCTCACTGCATCAGGGAAAATGCTCTAAGCTTCGTTGGCAGCCTATTGGGTTTCGACGACAGGCGCGGCAAGGGTGCCGGTCACGCTGGTGGCGGCAGCGGACCCCGTGGCGGAAGTGCCAGCCGTCGGCGGGCGGCCGAGTTTGAGGTCGAGCGAGCGGTCGCTGTCGAGGGTTCCTGTGACCACAGCGGTAGCGTTGTTGCCGGTGATCTCGCTGCTGCCGATGGTGAGCGTGCCCTTCGCCACCTTCCCATGGCCGCTCCATCGATCGAAGCGATGCAACGGAGTGCCGGTTAGCTGAGGCAGAGCGCCGCCGGTCCAGTTCCAGCGCAGCATGCCGTTGGCGGAGCCGCTGAGATCGGAGGCGGTAGCGCCGCTCATGACCAGGTCGCTCGACAGGTCGATCTGGCCGGGACCCCAGTGTTCGTTGAGCGACTGTGCCAACTCGGGCACGCTGATGTGCCGGAGTTGCACTGCGGCGTCGTAGCTGGGGGTGGAGGCAAGGTCGACCGCACCGGTGGCGTGCACCGTGCCTCCCAGGGTTCGGCCATCGAGGGAGCGCACCTCGAGATTGCCGTCGTGCAGCGCGAGATCGGCAGAGGCATTGGCGATTTCGATCGGCCCCAGGCCGAGCCGGGCGATGTGGAGAGTGCCGTCGAGAAGCGGCCAATCCTGGCTGCGGGAGCGGACGCGGTTGATGAGATCCTGCACCATGCCTTCGTCCTGGCCCTGCAGTGAGGCAGCGAGCGCGGCGAAGTTGACGCTTTGGGCGGTCAGGTCGAAGTGGCGTTCGCAGAGGGCGGGGCAGGGCGTCGGGATACGCAGGCTACCGCTGAAGTGCGTGGTGCCGAGTATTGCGCTGACGCCATTCCAACGCAGCTCTGCGGGCAGGATTGCCGCCGTGGCGGTGACGATATGGACGGGCTCGGCCAGGTAGGAAGGCTGAAAGTCGGCGTTGTGCAGGCCAACCGTGCCGCTCACGTCGGAGAGAGGTGTGGACTGGTCTACATTGCCGAACGGCTCGCCGATGAAAGGGAGCAGCCAGTCGCCCTGCACGGTGAGGTTGTAGTCGGCGGTGCCATTGCCCTGCAGGCCCTGGAAAGCCCCGGGGACGATGTTGAATGCATGCGCGAGCGGAAGCAGATGTTCCAGCAGGGCAGCGCCGCCGTAACGCAACTGATAGCCCTGCCGGGTGAGGCGCGCATAGGCGAGCAGGGGGGCGGCTCCGCCCAGGTCGATCTGCGCGGGTTCGAGAACGAGAGCTATGGGCTGGGCAGCGAGTGGAGCAGATGGCTGGGCCGCGGGCTGAACGGTGAAGCGCAGGTCGGGAAGCGGCTGCTGCATATTGTCGCTGCCCAGCAAGAGATCGCTGGCAAGCAATGTACCGCCGGCAACGGTTTGGAAGCCGGTGAGGGCATGCGTGCCGCCCGGCAGCGGCTGCCGCGCGTAGGCGAGTTGGCCATCGATGGAGCCGCTGAGGGTGATGTCGCTGTTGAGGCGTCCGCGGGTATGACGCAGTAGATCGAGCACCTCGTCGGCGGGCACGTGGCGGACTACCAGGGTGAGGGCGGGTTGCGGATCGCCGGCGTGCATCTGACGCAGGGATCCGGCAAGGGCAAGGCTGCCTGTGCCCACCGGAGAGAGGCAGTGGATGCCGTCGAGGGAACCGAGGGCGTGACGATACGTCGCAGTGCAGGTGACGTGAAGGTTAAGCGGCTGGGCGGGCTCGAAGGTTTCGCGGTGGAAGTCGCTGGCGGCGGCGGAGATCCGCAGCGCGAGCGCGTTGGGCACCCCGGTGACGTGCGCGGTGACAGCGGCATCGCCGCGCCAGCCGAGATCATGGGCCACCAGCATGCGGGTTACCTGGCCGAGCGGGGCGCCGCGCCACTCGGCTTGCAGGTTGAGAGGCAGTTCATTGGCCGAGGAGGCGCGATGCACGCTGCCGCTGACCTGCACCAGGCCGGCGTCGGCCAGGGAGACGTTGATGTCGGTGCGCATGGGCTGGGCGGCGAAGCGGAGCTGCCATTCGTCGGGATTTTCCAGCCATATCGAGACATCCGCGTCGAGAAAGGAGAAGGGCAGCTTCTCGCTGCCGTGCTTGAAGTTGATGCGGGCGTTGCTGGCTTCGATGTAGGGGAAGCGGTTCCGGCCGCCGGCTGCCGTCCGTCCGGTAGGCGCCTGCTGCGAGCGCGAGGCTTGCAGCAGCACGGAGGCGAAGTTCCATTCTCCGTTGGGGGCGCGCTCCAGGTTGAGGCTGGGCTCGTCGAGCGAGATGCGGGCAATCTCCAGCCTGCCGCGCCAGAGCGACACGAGGCGAAACGCTGCGGTGACGCTGGAGCATTGCAGGATCGGTTCCGCGCTGAAGCCCGCGGTCGAGTCCACGACGAAGTTGGCGATCCGGACGCCGGGACGCGGCAGCAATTGCAGCTGGATGCCGGAGACTTCCACGGGATGGCCGAGCGCGGCGGCAAGGCTGGCGGAGATCTGGCGCTGGTAGCGGCTGATGTTGATGAGCGGCGGCAGCACCAGCGCCGCGATCAACAAGAGGATGAACGAGATGGCGAGGAACAGATGCCGGCGGCGGGGTCGTCTCGCAGGAGTGGACTCCGGGACGGATGCGGAGTCGGACTCTAGAGAACTGCCTGGGGCGAGCATGGGATGGGGACGCATGGATCAGCGCACTATGTGGAAGGTCCTGCGCCAGCGCGTCTGATCGAAGAAGTGCAGCAGCACGCGGCCCATCTGTTGCATGCGATCGCTCATGCTGACGTGTTCTTCGTCTTCCTCGGGCGAGATGAACGACCAGTAGACGAAGAGCGGACGGCCGACGATGTTTTCCCGCGGCACAAAGCCCCAATAGCGGCCATCGAGGCTGTTCAACCGGTTATCGCCCATGGCGAAGTAGTTGCCGGGGGGCACCACCAGGTCGCCGTTCTGAATATGACTGGGCAGATCGTTGGCCCAGACGGGTTCAATGCCTTCTCCCTGGGAGGTGGGCACGTTGGGGAACTCATCGCGATAGGGCGAGTAGCTGCTGTAGTCGGGATGCCCGGCTTGCGGCTCGTCCTGACGCTGGCCATTGAGGTAGACGTAGCCCTCGTGCAGATGCACATGGTCGCCTGGAATCCCGACCACCCGCTTGACCAGGAACATATCCGGATAGCCGGGCTTCAGGAAGACGATGATGTCGCCGCGATGCACGGTGCGATAACGCACAAAGGGCGCCCAGTGCGCCGGCGGCGCCAGATTCACGCGGTCGACCAGGACATGGTCGCCGATGAGCAGAGTCTTCTCCATCGAGCCGGAGGGGATGACGAAGTTCTGGAAGATGAAGGTGAGGATGAAGAGGCCCACCACGATCACGGCACAGTACGATGCCAGGGCCTCGAGCGCGGTCTCGTCATGCTTCGGAGCGCTCGCTGCGGAGTCGTTCGCAGGCGGCGCGTCCGCGGTTACGGTGGAAGGATTCGTTGTCGTCTCGGGCATCGGTGTCTGCTGCGATTTCGGTTGCGATCGGCCCGCTCAGCGGATGACACGCAGGATGCGTTCCACCGCGCGAAGTCGATCAGTCGATCCTCAGTGCTGTTGCCGAGTCTACCACCCGACGGCGGGGCGTATCCGGCTGCCTTTCGCATCTGAGAGTGCTTCAGCGCACGATGTGGAAGGTCCTACTCCAGCGTGTCTGATCGAAGAAATGGAAGACCACCAGTTTGAACTGCTGCATGCGATCAGCCATGCTGGGATGCTCGTCGTCCTCAGGCGAGATGAACGACCAGTAGACAAGGAGCGGGCGTCCGACGATGTTTTCTCGCGGCACGAAGCCCCAGTAGCGGCCATCGAGGCTGGGCAGCCGGTTGTCGCCCATGGCGAAGTAGTAGCCCGGGGGCACCACCAGATCGCCGTTCTGGATGTGGCTGGGCAGTTCGTTGGCCCAGACGGGTTCGACGTTCTGTCCCTGGGAGGTGGGGATGTTGGGGAACTCGTCGCGATAAGGAATGTAGTTGCTGTAGTCGGGGTGTCCGGCTTGTGGCTCGTCCTGCCGCTGGCCATTCAGATAGACATAGCCCTCGTGCAGGTGCAGGTGGTCGCCGGGGATGCCGATGACGCGTTTCACCAGGAACATATCGGGATAACCGGGCTTGAGGAAGACGATGATGTCGCCGCGATGCACGGTGCGATAACGCACAAAGGGCGCCCAGTGGGCGGGCGGCGCCAGATTCACGCGGTCGACCAGAACATGGTCGCCGATGAGCAAAGTCTTCTCCATCGAACCGGAGGGAATGACAAAGTTCTGAAAGATGAAGGTGAGGATGAAGAGGCCCACCACGATGACGGCGCAGTAAGATGCCAGTGCTTCGAGCGGGCTTTCGTGTCTCGTAACGCTGGGCGTGGTGTCCGCGGTTAGGACTGAGGAGGGATTCGTTGTCGTCTCTGACATTAGGGTTTGTTTAGCCCGCTCAGTGGATGACGCGCAGGATGCGGTCCCACCGCGCGAAGTCGATCAGTCGATCCTCAACGGTGTTGCCGAGTCTACCACCCGGCGGCGGCGCGGTATCGGTGGCCGAGGGCTCACGCAGGGAAAAGTAGATGAGCAGAGGAGTGCCCTCGATGTTTTCGTGCGGAACGAAGCCCCAGTAGCGGCTGTCGCGGCTG
Organism: Acidobacteriaceae bacterium; assembly: GCA_035642955.1. Lineage (GTDB taxonomy): Bacteria > Acidobacteriota > Terriglobia > Terriglobales > Acidobacteriaceae > KBS-83. Next base: position 3,973 of record DASQRJ010000623.1, on the reverse strand, counting down.
TGATTGCGGTTGTCGCCGAGCACGAAGTAGGTATCTGCGGGGACGTGGAGGTGACCGCCGTCCACCAGGCCGCGCATCTGCTCCCGCCAGTGCGGATCGACCCCGGGATCGTCGGTGCTGTAACGCGGAAATTGATCGCGATACTCGTCGCCGCCGGCGCGCTCGAAGACGTCGTAGGGTTCAGGTCGCGGCGTATTGTTGACCACCGCAACGCCGTTCTGCAAAGCGACTTCATCCCCGGGCACACCGATGACGCGCTTGACCACATGCTCCTCGGAGTCGAGAGGGAAGTGGAAGACGGCGATGTCCTTTCGCGCTACCTTGCGATAGGGCAGAAGCCAGCCCCAGATGCCGGCAGGCGCGAATGCGACCTTATCGACCAGCAGAAAGTCGCCCACCAGCAAGGTGCGCTCCATGCTCTCTGAGGGAATGCGAAAGGGTTGCAGCAGAAAGGTGATGATGAAGAGCGCGACGATGAGGACGATCAGAGTGGAGCGCACCATCTCGAGCAGTTGCGGCAGCACAAAATGGATATGACGGCGCCCGGTGGATGGGGGAGCCACGGACGATGCTGGCGCTGGCACGCTCAAGCAGTAACACTCTTGGAGGTGTTGGAGGACGCAGCCTGCTCCTGCAGTTGCAGGAAGGCGGCGCGCGCGGCTTCCTGCTCCGCGCGCTTCTTGGTGCTCCCGGTGCCCTGCGCCGTCACCGGCGGGAGCTGCGGCGAAGCGGGGATGACGACCTCGACCAGGAAACGCTTGCGGTGGTCCGGACCTGTCTCCGCCTTTACCTCATACTCCGGAGGCGTCGCGCCCCTGGCCTGCAGCATCTCCTGCAGAGCGGACTTGTGATCGCCCATGCTCTCGCCGCGCTCAAGGCCCTTGTAGAGCCGCTGCGCCGTGGGCTCGATGACCGTGTGTTGAACGAAGGCGCGCGCGGTGTCGAGTCCGGCATCGAGATAGAGCGCCGCGAGCACCGCCTCGAAGCTGTTGGCGAGCAGTACGGTTTTGCGGCGGCCGCCGTTGCGCTCCTCCCCGCGGCCCAGGCGCAGGTGATCGCCCAGATGCAGCGAGTCCGCAACATTGCCGAGATGCCTGCGGCTGACCAGCGCCGCGCGCAGCCGGGTGAGATCGCCCTCCGCGAGATCGGGAAAGGATTCGTAGAGTGACTGCGCGACCAGCAGGCCGAGCACCGCGTCGCCGAGAAACTCGAGCTTCTCGTTGTCGAGAGTTGCCGGCTTGTCTTGCTGGCCTGCCTGGACGCCTGTCTGGGCGCCTTGTGCCTGGGAGCCTTGTTCGAAGGCGAGCGAGCTGTGGGTAACCGCCTGCTCGAGCAAAGCGCGATCGCGGAAGCGATGCTTCAGGGTGCGCTCGAGCGTCTCCAGGGTGTGCTGGCCCATGGGGTGCGGGTCTCCCTCTGCTCTTAGCTTAGAGCGTTTCACGGGCGCCGCGACGGGTGAGTATTCGGTGAGTTAGTGCATTTTTCCTGATGCTGTGGAGTGGCGAGGGTAGCTCAGCGTGGCTTTTCTTTAGCGAAAAGCCACAGGGACCTTCGCTTGTCCCTCTACAGCTACAGGAAAAATGCTCTATTGCTGGGGAGTCGCGGCCGCCGGCGGCGGCTGCTGGGGGGCTGGATCCCCTGGTTGGGGTGCCGGAGCGGGCTTCTCCGCCGGCGACGTGTCCTTCTCCGGCGGCGCTGCTTTGTCGGGCCCGGCGTCGTCGCTGGAGTCGTCTTCCTGCTGACGGACGCCTGGAGGCGGCCCGTAGGGCTGTTTCAGGCCGTTTTCCGCAGCCTGTTTGGTATCGAGCTGCCCGTCGCGGTTCACCAGCGCCTGCTGATACTGCGCGAGGGCTTCGTCGCGGCTGTGCTCCAGGTCATCCATGCGGCCGAGATAGATGTGCGACCAGGCGAGGAGCCGGGGGTCTTTGCCCAGCCGGATGGTCTCCTCGAAGTAGTGGCGGGCTTGGTCGACATTGCGCTGCATCACGGCACAACGCGCCAGCAGGAAATCGGCGCGCGCGGTGTCTCCGGTATGGCGGTCGAGCTCCTGGTGCGCGAGGGTGGAGGCGGCGTTCACATCCCCCTGCAGCAGCTTCAGTTCGGCCAGGTCGAGGCCGTGCAACTGACGGGTGCCGCGATGCACCACGTCGCCCTCGTTCTGCTGCGAGAAGGTGATGTGCTTGACATGACCCATCTCGGAGGGGACGTCCATGCCATAGACGATTTCGCCGATGGACTCCTTGAAGGACTGCGGCTCTTTTTCAAAGGCAGTCAGCTTTTCATAGAAGTAAGCGGTCAGCACGTAGCCTTCTTCCATATCCCGCTTCACGACTGCCTGCCGTACCGCTTCCGCCTTCTGCTCCGTCGCGTGGCGTTCGCGCTCCATAGCGGCGAAATCCGAATGGCCGACGACGGCGGGCATCTTGAAGGGCGCGACCCCGGTGTCCAGGGTGCGCGCTTCGACGGCGCGGATCATGCATTCGGTGACCAGCGAGACGATGTCGCTGCGGAAGGTGTACTCCAGCGGTGCTTCGCGCACCACCTTGAGGAACGGCAGCAGCCGATCCAGGGACGAGGCGCGAGAGTACAGCAGCGGTTCCAGCTCGAAGTGCAGATAGGTATGGCGGATCTCGTCCATCCGGACCTTGTCATCGCGGGTGGGCGAGGTGACGACGACGTAGTCCGCGCCATAGACGCGCGCATTGGTCTGTCCGGGGTCGAAGAGCGGCTCCAGCACCACCGCGAAGCGGCTGTCGCCGGTGGTGTTGGCCGGCATCTTCAGATAGGCGTTGGTGCGGACGACCATCTGGCTGAGCGGGTCGTGCAGGCTGTTGACGATGGCGTCGTACTGCGGACGCACGCTGATCCAGATGTAATGCAGGTCGATCTCGCGGGCGAATTTGCGCAGCAGGGGGAGGATCTCGACCACCTGGGTCGAGTCGGGCGGCATTTCGGTGAGCGGAACGCTGTTGGTCAGATCCGGCGGCGGCGTGACATAGAGGGCGAGCGAGACGTATTGCGACAGATTATGGCTGGAGTCCGAGAGATCGTGCTGACGGATGTAGGCGCACAGCTGATCGCGAGTATTCTGCGCCTCGGCGGATGCCGCGACGGCCGCGTTGACCTGGTCGCGAACCTTCTGCCGGATGGGCTGCGACTGCTCCAGGCCGGCATCGTATCCGCAGGTGTTCAAGGCAACGGCGATGTCGAAGACTGCCTCGCTGGTCTGGAGGCTGATCTGCGGGCCGGCGGGATCGATGAGCGATGGCGGCTTCTGTACCTCGGGCTGGATGGGGCCGTTGGAAGAGGAAGACGAGGACGACTCGCTTTGTTGCGCAGAGGACTGGGCTTGAGAAAAGCGGCCCTGGAGGACGCCGGGAGCCACAAGGATCAGTGCGAGAAGCTGGGGAGCCAGCGCGCGAAAACTGCGAGGAGACAACATAGGAAGGTCTGGCGGTCAGTCTACGTAAGCGAAGGAACGAGGGTCAACCGGCGATACTCGGGGGAGCAGATATGTTTTGCGCCCTCAATGCTCAAGACCTGTTTGCGATCCTTCCTGGACGTGGCCTAACATGCCGCTGTCTGCATCTGGGCGACGCATCGCAGTCGCTGGGGGAAGTGCGCTATGCGAGTCCTGGCCGGCGTTCTTTTGTTTTTGACCCTCGTCAACGTTGGACTCGGGCAAGAGTGCCGTCCGGAATCGGACGCGAGAGTACGAATCCATAGGTTAGAGATCGAGGCCAACGGTCTCCCCAGCGTGGATCGTGAGCGGATTAGTCGCTTGTTTAAGGACCGGACTTACCTTCAAGGAGAGGTGGAAGAGCGTATTGTGGTTGCTTTTCAGAACCTGGGCTACTTCCGCGCCCGTGTCGATGAGCCGAAGCTTTCGCTCGTAAGGCATGGGGCAGAGGACGTCAACGTCTCCGTCCGGGTGAAGGAAGGCGTCCAGTATCATCTGGGCGAGATTCGCTTT
>DASQRJ010000622.1:0-3902 GCA_035642955.1 Acidobacteriaceae bacterium | reverse complement strand
GGCCAAGGTGAGCTTTACCGCGCTGGATACGCTGCCGGAAGCGACCTTCGAGCTGCACTCCGGGCTGAAGGTGGCGAAGGTGACAGATGCGAACGGCCATGAGCTGAACGCGCAGCGCGGACAGTCCTCCACGCTGCGGGTGACTCCATCGGGCCCGCTCGCGAAGGGCGATACGGCAGTGTGGACTTTTGAGTACGATGGCACGCTGGAAAATGGCGAAGGCTCGCCGGTAGAAGGGCTGAAGCTGGCCTCGATCGGTGACCCGATCACCTACCTGCTGTATGCGGCACGGTGGTTTCCCATGACGGGCTATCTGACGGATCGCTTTACGGCGGACATTACGGTGCATGCACCGACGGGTTACACCGTGCTGGGATCGGGATCGACGGGCGCGCCGCATGCGGAAAAGGGTGGCGAGACGTGGCAGTTCAACTGGGACCGGTCGGGATTTCCGGGGACGATCGTCGCGGCCAAGTTCAAGGCACCGACGGCGGTGCTGGGCGCGGCGAATATCGAGGTGTACACGTTGCCCGCGCATGAGGCCGTGGCCCAGCAATATGCGCAGACGGCGAATCGCGAATACGACTTTTTCAGCGGGACATTCGGTCCGGCGGAGTCAGCGCGGCTGAACGTGATCGAGCTGCCGGACGATACGGTACCGGTCTATTGGGCGCCGGAGATGGCGCTGGTCTCGGGCTCGCGCATCGCCGAGCGTAACAGCTACCGGGATCTGGCAAACGCGATTGTGCGGCAGTGGTGGAGCTCGATGGTATCGCCCACGACGCTGAACGATGCGTGGATCACGAACGGGATGTCGCGTTATGGCGATCTGTTGTACCTGGAGGACGTGGCAGGGAAGTCGAGCCTGGAACAGGCGATCACGGATGTATCGGCGAGTGCGCTTGCGTACGACACGATTCCGCTTACCTCGGCGGGGCGGCTGGATGCCTTCTCACCGCAGTTCCAGTCGATGACGCTGGACAAGGGGGGTCTTGTCTTCCATATGCTGCGTTATGAGATTGGCGATGACGCCTTCAAGAAAGCGCTGCAGACCGTGCTGAGCACGCATAAGGATGGGTCGATTTCGACGCGCGAGTTCGAGAAGATTGCCGAGGGGGCAAGCCAGCAGAACCTGGTGCCGTTTTTTGCGCAGTGGCTGGATGGGACGGGCGCGCCGCAGTTCGTGAACAAGTACACGGTGTTCCGGCTGGGGAATGGCACCGGCTTCCGCACCATTGGGGAGATCGATCAGGATCTGGACCTGTTCCGCATGCCGGTGACGCTCCAGGTGCAGACCGAAGGCAAGACGGAGACGAAGCAGGTAGAGGTCTCGGGGAGCGATTCGCAGTATGTGATCGACACCTTCGGTTTGCCGCGCAAGATCACGATCGACCCGGACAATGATGTGTTGAAGAACACGCCGGACCTGCAGGTGCGGATATCGATCCTGCGCGGGCAGCAGTTGCTGGGGCAGGGCGATACGACAGGGGCGATTGAGCAGTTCCAGGAAGCGCTGAAGGCGAACCCGACGAGTTCTCTGGCGAACTATCGCATCGGCGATGTGCTGTTTACGCAGCGCAATTATCAGGCGTCGGCAAATGCCTATCGTGACGCGCTGCGCGGTGACGACGATCCTCGCTGGACCGAGGTGTGGAGTCACATTCAGCTGGGAAAGATCTTCGACGTGACCGGGCAGCGCGATCGCGCGGTGAATGAGTATCGGCAGGCGATTCAGACGAATGACAATACGCAGGGAGCGGTGAACTCGGCTCGGGCCTATCTGTTGAAGCCTTATGTGCGGACTGAGGACCAGTGATCTGAAGATCCACGCCCGGGCTCCGCATCTCATTCACTGGGACTATCCCGCGGAGAATGGCATGTTGCGGCACGAGGTCGATTCATCTGAACTCCGTTCGATCGGCTATGACGTATCCGCTTCACGGCTGGAGGCGGAGTTCCAGAGCGGAGGGGTCTACCAATACTTTGGTGTGCCGGCAGAACTGGTGCTGGAGATGCTCGAAGCGGATTCCCTCGGAAGATATTTCAACGCTCGAATCCGGTCCAAATTCAGGTTCAAGAAAGTGCGATACCATCATCCCGCGCGTCTTTGACATGGAGATGGATCAATGAAGAGAACAGTATTGAGGATTGGTTGTGCGGCGTGCATCGGCCTGGCTGCACTGATTGGCGTTCGATCTCAAACGAAGAAGCCGGTGTTGAGTCCGCCCGCGGATACCTCGCAGACGGTGGATGGAAAGACGGTTTCGATCCACTACAACGCGCCCTCCATGCGCGGGCGCAAGATATTCGGCGCCGTGGTGCCCTATGACAAGGTGTGGCGGACGGGTGCGAATCCGGCGACCTCGCTGAAGACCGAGGTGAACCTGAAGATTGGGACGGCGACGGTGCCCGCGGGCAGCTACACGCTGTACACGCTGCCTTCAACGGGCACCTGGAAGCTGATCATCAACAAGCAAACCGGACAGTGGGGCACGAAATACGACCAGAGCCAGGACCTGGCGCGCGTGGACATGAAGACGGAGACACTGTCATCGCCGCAAGAGGTGATGTCGATCACGCTGGAGCCGTTTCAGGGGAAGACGAGCACGCTGCATGTGCGGTGGGAGACGACGGACGTGTCGGTGCCGGTTGTCGCCGAGTGATTCAGGCCTGAGAGGGCGTCATGATGAACCGGCGGCAGTTTAGCGAGCGGCTGGTTGTCGGATTGGCTGGGCTGACGGTTGCTGCGGGTTCGCGACGTGGGCTCGCCGCGGAGAAGGCGGCGCGGCCCTTCAGGCTTTCCGTGATGTTGTGGACGCTGCGGCCGAAGTACACGGCGGAGCGGGCGATTGAGCTGGTAGCTGGCGCGGGCTACGACGGCTTCGAACTGGTGGACGAGGATAAGAAGTGGTCGGCGGCGGATGTGAAGCGCATCCGCACGCGAATGACGCAGCTCGGCATTGTGTGCGATGCGATGTCCGGCATCGAAATTGGCTTTGCCGAGCCGGGCGCGGCGCAGAAGCTTGCAGATGCGCTGACGGCGCGCATGACGCAGGCGGAACAGATGGGCTGCCGGCGGATCATCCTGCTCTCTGGCAAGCGCGATGCTTCGATCTCGCGCGAGAAGCAGCATGCGGTGTGCGTTGAGAACCTGCAGCACGCGGGCCAGGTCGCGGCGAAGCGCGGATTCACACTGCTGCTGGAGCCGATTGACGCGCTGGAGAATCCGCCAATCTATTTAACGCACGTGGAGGAGGCCTTCGCGATCGTACGCGCGGTGAAGCTGCCGAGCGTGCAGGTTCTCTACGATTTTTATCATCAGCAGCGCGGGCTTCCGGCGGCCGGTGGAGTTGCGCCACTGCTGGCTCCGCTGCGCGGCAATGTGGGCTTGTTGGGGCTGGTGCATGTGGCAGATGTGCCGGGGCGGCATGCGCCGGGCACGGGCGTGATCGACTATGCCGCGATCTATCGCGGGCTGCGCAGGGACGGCTATCAGGGATGGATGGCGATGGAGTTTCTGCCGACCGGGGATGCGGCGCAGGAGTTAAGAAAAGCTGCAGCGGAGACTCTCGTCTCCGCTACACGTGCGTGAAAGATGAATGCAGCCAATCCTTAGCTGGATCAGGCCATTTAGAAAATAAGCTTCGCGGCCACCTGCAACTGACGTGGCGGGAAGAAGGCGGTGATGCTGCCAAAGCTGCCATCGCTTCGGTTGGAATCCGGCGCGAAGTAGTTGACGTGGTTCAGCAGATTGAAGGCCTCGCCGCGAATATCGAGCAGCGAGCTCTCATTCCAGAGACGAAAGCCCTTGTGGACGCCGAGATCCAGCTCATTGAAGGCGAAATCGCGCAAGGAGTTGCGGCCGGCGTTTCCATAAGGCTGGCTCGCGTCGGTCGGAATGC
>DASQRJ010000621.1:0-9405 GCA_035642955.1 Acidobacteriaceae bacterium | reverse complement strand
CCATCGCCCCGGAGCTCATGACCGAGCCGCTCCAGGAAACGGCGAAGGGTGGCATCGCGCTAAGCAACCTGGACGGGGACGCTGGCCGTGCGTTGCTGGAGAAGCGAACGGTAGTGGCCATCGGTCCAGGTCTGGGGCAGGAGCCTGAAGCGCAGCAGTTCGCCTTGCGCCTCATGGAGCTCTGTGGCGCCGCAGAGAAGCCGATTCCGATGGTGCTCGACGCCGATTGCCTGAATGCCATCGCCCAGCACAAGTACGCGCTCGACGGCCGAGGCCGGACGATGGTGCTGACACCGCATCCGGGCGAGATGGCGCGGCTGGTCGGCAAGAGCATCCCCGAGGTCGAAGCCGACCGCGAAGGCCTCGCGCGCGCCTACGCCACGGAGCATCACATCACGCTGGTGCTGAAGGGCTGGCGAACCCTGATCGCGCATCCCGACGGACGCATCGCGATCAACACGACGGGGAATCCCGGCCTGGCGAAGGGGGGCAGCGGCGACATCCTGACCGGCATCACCGCGGCCATGCTCGCGCAGTACGGCGGGAAGAACGGGGAACACGCCGCCGAGGCGGTCGAGGCTGCAGTGTATCTGCATGGGCTGGCGGCAGATTTCGCGGTGGCCGAGCGCGACGAGCACACGCTGCTGGCGACCGAGGTCTGTGGGCATCTGGACCAGGCCTTTCGCTTTCACGCCACCCAGCATGACGAAATTACCTGGCTGCAAGGACTGCCCGGTATGCTGGAGTACAGAATGCTGAAGCCCTAGAGCATCCGCTATCTCACAGCATCAGGGAAAATGCTTTAAGCACGCGAGGATACCCGATGACCGCGACCCAGACCGAGTTCACGACTCACAGCGCCGCGGAGACGATCGAGGTCGGGCGCAAGCTCGTAGCCTTTTTGACGCCGCCGAAGTTTCTTATTCTGCACGGCGACCTGGGAGCGGGAAAGACGACGCTGGTCAAGGGCATCGCAGAGGCGCTGGATGCGGCGGAGCCGGATGAGGTGACCAGCCCGACCTTCACCCTGGTGCATGAGTACGAAGGCACGCGGGAGAGCCAGGGCAAGCGCACACCGGTACGTCTCTATCATCTCGACCTCTACCGCATCGACAGCGAGCGTCAGTTGGAGACTTTGGGGCTCGATGACCTGCAGACCGAGGACAGCATCGTGCTGGTGGAGTGGGGAGAGAAATTTCCCAGCGTGGTGAAGCGCAGCCAGGGCGAGATTGTGATGACCTCGCTTACCGGGGATGCGCGGCGGATCGTGCTCAAGATGAAGCCGGAAACCGCCGCTGCCGCCGGTTCTCCGTTTTCACAAAAGATGTAAGGTTTGCAGGGGCTGTTGACGCAGCTTTTCCGTTAAGAAAAGCTGCTCCGCTTGAGATGTGGATGAGCTCACGTATTTGTGAAAACGGTCTAAAATCCCATGATGTTGTAACCGCAGTCGACGTACGTGACTTCGCCGGTGATGCCGCTGGCGAGATCCGATGCGAGAAAGACGGCGGTTGTGCCCACCTCGGACTGCTGCACGTTGCGCTGCAGCGGCGCGCGCTCCTCGTGCGATTTCAGCATCTCGCCCAGGTCTTTGATGCCGCGCGCAGCGAGCGTCTTGATAGGGCCGGCGGAGATGGCATTGACGCGGATATTCTGGCGGCCGAGCTCAAAGGCGAGGTAGCGCACCGTCGCTTCCAGCGCCGCCTTGGCCACGCCCATCACGTTGTAGCGCGGAATCACCTTGGTGGATCCGTAGTAGGTCATGGTGACGATGCTGCCGCCATCGGTCATGAGCGGCGCGGCCGCACGGCTGACCGCGACCAGCGAATAGACGCTGACATCGTGCGCGATGCGGAAGGCCTCGCGGCTGGTCTGGAGAAAATCGTTGTGCATCGCATCCGCGGGCGCGAAGGCCACCGAGTGCACCAGGATATCCAGCTTGCCGTGCTTTTCCTTGAGGGTGGCGAAGAGCCGATCGATCTCGGCGTCCTGCGATACGTCGCACTGATACGCTTCGGCGCCGGATAGCTCCTTGATCATGTCCTCGGCTTCGAGCTTCAACCGCTCGTTCTGGTAGGTGATGAGCAACCGTGCGCCAGCCTCGTTCAGCTTCTGGGCGATGCCCCACGCAATGCTGCGTTTGTTGGCGACGCCGAAGACAATGGCCGTGCGGCCTTTCAGATCGATCATGCGTTCGTATCCCCTTCAATAGCGAAATCTCAGAGTATCAGCCGTTCTTTGTTATAATGTACGTTATATAGAGGGCGCTGACATGTTGACTGTAAAGGTTACGACCGTGGGCTCTTCCTCGGGCATCATTCTGAACCGTGAGGTGATGACGCGTCTGGGTGTACAGAAGGGAGATGTTCTGTACCTTACGGAAGCGCCGGACGGCGGGTACAGGATTACTCCGTACAACCCAGAGTTCGAGCGGCAGATGAAGATAGCGGAAGAGATTATGCACGACCGCCGCGAGGTCTTTCGCGCACTGGCGAAGTGACGCTATCCCCAAGAAAGTGGAAGTGGGTTGCTCTATCGACGGTTTTGGCCGCGCATGACCGTCTGATTGCCGCATATGGCGGCCTTTCTGGGATTCGCGACAAGGGTGTGATCGAGTCCGCTCTCGCCCGGCCGCAAAATCTGGCTGCCTATGGCAAACCTGATGCAGCGGAGTTGGCGGCGGCCTATGTCTTCGGCATCGTGCGCAATCACGGCTTTGCAGACGGCAATAAGCGCACGGGCTGGCTTGTGGCAGAAGTCTTCCTGGTGCGCAATGGCTATCTGTTCGTCTGCGAGGATGCTGTCCTGGTGCTTCAGGTTGAGCGGTTGGCTGCCGGCCTGGTTGACCAGGAACGGATGGCTGAGTGGATCCGCGCACGCCTGCAAGAAGGCTAGGTTCCTTAGCGCGTATTAGCCGCCCAGATCGATCAGCTCGACGCCGTCGATGGCGCGGCCGAGGAAGCGCGTGCCCAGCGCACGGAACTTCGCCACCGAATCGGTAGCGTAGAAGCGGGCCTGGGGTTCACGTCCGGTGTGGTTTTCCAATCCAAGCCGCGCGGCCACCTGCTCCGCCGTCACCTGGGCCGAGTCGATGACGCGGATCGTGCGGCCACCCTCGTGCTGGCGCAGCGTCTCTTCGATCACGGGGCGCAGCAGCGGATAGTGGGTGCAGCCGAGAACCAGCGTATCCGCCGCCATGGCGGCAGCAGCAGTTTGCGCCAGGAGGTCGTCGATATAGATGGCGGTGACCTCGCGCGTGACCGGATGCTCGACCCATCCCTCCTCGACCAGCGGCACCAGCAGCGGACAGGCCTTCTCAATGGCGCGGAGGCCGCGCTCGCGGCACGCCGCCGAGTACGCATGGCTCTCGACCGTGGCCGCCGTGGCGATCACCATCACATCCCTGGTCTGCGAGCTTTGGAGTGCCGCGGTAGCCCCGGTCTCGATCACGCCGATGACCGGCACTTCGACCGCAGCGCGCAATGCATCGAGCGCCAGAGCACTGGCGGTGTTACAGGCGATCACGAGCGCTTCAGCGCCCTGCTCGACCAGAAAGTGGGCGCTGGAGACGGCATAGCGCGCGACCGTCGCCTGCGACTTCGAGCCGTAGGGCAGGCGCGCGGTGTCGCCGAGATAAAGATAGTCTGCCGCGGTAGCCTGCTGGAGGAGCGCGCCGAGCACGGTGAGACCGCCCACGCCGGAGTCGAAGACGCCAATGGTCGGGATGCGATGGCTCATTTGGCCTCCGCGGCGGGCGGCGGTGCAGCGCTTGCCGCCAGATAGGTGCGGGTCAGGTCGGCGTGTCCGGCCAGCGTGTCGCGCGGCGCGCCATCCACCAGGAATCGGACCTGTGCGATCTCCGGCATATTCGCGTGCAGCGTGCCGATGAGCGAAAGCAGGGTCATCGTCTCGGTTTCAATGCCCGAGGGATGCGCCTGCAGCAGACCGCTGCTCAGGTTCACCACGGCCAGCGTGCCGCCCCCTGCCGTGCCGGTGGGAAGCGGCATGAGAAAGACATCGTCGACGCCGGCATTGGCGGCGATGGGGTGAGCGGAACCGGGTTTGGCGTACTCGGCGAGAAGCTGGTTGAGCAGGTAGCGTGCGCGGGCGTGGGGCTCGGATGGCAGGGCGAGACGCCGCTCGGTGTTCACCAGCGATCCATCCGTATCGTTGGCCAGCATCAGGATGACGTCGCTGGTGGGCATCGCGCTCGGTGGCGTCAGGGGAACCGCGGCCTCCACGGCGGCCTGCAGCTTGTCCGAAGCGCGTTCGCGCTCGCGGATAAGAAAGATGGCCATCACCGCGGAGACCAGCAGCAGCAGCCACAACAGCACGCGTTGGTAACGGGGAATCACGGCTGCGCCTTCCAGTCCTGCCGCCAGCTTTCGACTGCCGCGGTCAGCCCGGCCAGTATGCGGGACTGATAGTCCGGGTCGGTGAGCGCGGCGGTGATGGCGCCTTCTTTCGTCAGCGGCGCGATCTCGACCGCGGCTGCAGGGCAGGTCATGTTATCCAGAGGCTGCATCGCCGTCCGGCCGAGCGTCACCGGAACCCCGGCATGCGTCATCGCGGTGTTGATCTCAGCGGCCCAGCGCAGGCTCTGTTGCAGGTAGGCGGCTTGTGCCTGATCCCAGGGAAGAAATGTGGCGGGCTGCGCCGGCGGTAGAGACGAGGTGAACAGATGAATGCCGCTGCCGCTCTCCGAGGCATGCAGGATGAGACACGCCGTTGCCTTGTGCGCATTCGCCATCGCCGCGCGCTGGGCCGGCGGCAGCGTCGCATCGCTCTCGCGCGTGGTGACGACAGGTATGCCGCGCGCCGAGAGCATGGAGCGCAGCCGGATGGAAAGCGCGAGCACCAGGTCCTTTTCATCCAGATGCGCACCAAGGTGGGCTCCGGAGTCGGTGCCCCCGTGTGCCGCATCGAGCACGATGAGAAACTGCGGCTGCACGGCAACGGAAGAACGCGGCGGCAGCGTGGGCTGCGTCTGTACCGGTTCCTGTTGCGGTAAAGCGAGCGCTGATAGGGGTGCGGCCGCCGAGAGCACGAACAGAAGACAGCGGGCGAGGAAGATGCTCGCCCACCGGTATGTGTCAGTCCAGCGCATAGATGGCGAGGCCGCTCAAGAGCTTGGGATAGAAGTCGGTCGACTTCTGCGGCATCACCTCGCCGTTGAATGCGATCTCGCGCAGTTCCTGCAGCGTGGCTGGGTTCATCAGGAATGCCGCCTGGGCCGCGCCCTTGGTCACCTGCTCGACCGCCTCGCCGGCATCGCGCAGATAGCGCAGATTCCGCTGCTCGCGGATGGAGTCTTCGGAGAGCCCCAGCAACTGCTCCAGAATCAGGCCGTGGAGCTGCGCTACATCCAGTTGCCGCTGCCGCTCCGGAAGATGCGCCAGCGCCTGCTGCACCGCGTGCGGGCGAGCCTTCAGGCGGTAGGCACCGTGGGCGAGAACAGCGACGAATACCGAGGTGTCGGCTCTCGCCTCGGCCAGCTTGGCAGTGAACTGCCGCGCCTCGGTCGCGCTCAGCTTCTCGATTTCCAAGAACGGGACTGCGCGCTCAAGGAAAGTCTCGGGATGAAAATCCTTCAGGTCGAAGACGACACGGTGGGTCGGCAGGATGACCAGACCCTCGCCGTCCATGTTCACGAAGGTCATCATTGCCGCCGCTTCCGGATACGGTGGGTGCGGCAGCGTGGAAGCAAGATCCCGCTCGCGCGTGTGCTGCACCTGTGCAGGCGCGTGCTCCTTGCCGTAGTTCAGCGCGGTTTCATAGCGATGGTGGCCGTCGGCAATGATCAGCTTCTTGTCGCTCATGGAGCCGATGACCAGACGCAAGGCATGTGGGTCGGTGATACGGGAGACGCGGTGCAGCACGCCGTACTCGTCGGTCACCTCGACCTGAGGCTGGAAGTTTTGGAAGAGGATCTTCTCGATGCTTTGCGCCGGATCGGAATACAGCATGAAAATCTGGCCGAAGTGCGCACGCGTGGCCTTGAGCAGATTCAGGCGATCGCCCTTGGGCTTGGATAACGTCTGCTCGTGACGAAAGACAACTTTGGCGGTGTAATCCTCGAGGCCTCCAAGCGCGATGAAGCCGCGCCGCTCCCGCACTTCGTCCGGCCGTCCGGGAAGCTGGAAGCGCTGCGAGTAGGCAAAGATGGAGGGATCGTTCTCGGTCTGCAGGACACCGTTTTCCCGCCATTCGCGGAAGTCGCGTGCAGCGCGGGTATAAACGTCGTTGACCCCTGGCTCGTCAAACAACTCAGGGAGGCCAAGAATCACCCGCACCAGATTGTAAGGGCTTCGCCCGTAGTAGACCTGCTGCATCGCCGGCGTGATCTTGTCGTAGGGCTGAGTGACCACGTCTTCGATGCGAACAGCGGTGGGGTTGTAGCGCGTGGCGCGGAAGGGATAGATGCGTGCCATCAGTTTTTGCGATTGTACTAGACAGCACTGGAAGACCGAGGCGGCATATGGGAGACAAAACCCGGCGATTGACGAAGATGCGTTTTGGGAATCGCAATGCGTCGCATGCGGACAGTGACATTGGAATGACATTGCGCATTGCAATTCCGCCTGGGTCAGTCGGGGCGCCATCGTGTAGCATGGCGCTCACAAGGGATTGCCGCATGGTGTCCACGTCTACAGGCTGGTCATGGTCGCGGCTTGCTCGCCAGAGCCGAAGACTTTGCACGCTGCTCGTGCTGCTGGCCGTGGCCTGCACGGTGCTGGTCCGTCCCTTGCACGCACAGGACGATCCGCTCAACAAGATCCATGTTCTTCCTCCTCCGGTAAAGCCGGCGCCCCCGTCCGGTCCTCCGCCGGCGGAGGGCAAAGCTGCACTCCATGCGCGGCCGGGAGAGCGGATTCGCGTCGATGTGAATCTGGTGCTGGTCCCGCTGATTGTGACCGATCCGCTGAACCGGCTGGTCACCGGGCTGGAGAAGAACGAGTTCTTTCTCACCGAGAACAACGCCCCACAGGAGATCAAGAGTTTTTCCGCGGAGGATGCGCCGGTCTCGATCGGCATCGTCATGGACCTGAGCGGCAGCATGTCCAACAAGGTGGTGCGCGCGCGTGAGTCGATCATCGAGTTTCTCCGCACCTCCAATCCGCAGGATGAGTTCTTCATCATCGGTTTCAATGACCGCCCCGAGCTGATCGAGGACTTTACCTCGTCGGTGGACGATATCGAAGCACGATTGCAGACCGTACGGCCCGGACGCCGCACCGCTTTGCTGGACGCCATCTACTATGGTGTGAACAAGATGAAGCAGGCGCGCTACGAGCGCAAGGCGCTGCTGATCGTCTCCGACGGCGGCGACAATCGCAGCCGCTATACCGAAAGCGAGCTGCGGAACCTGGTGCGCGAGTCGGATACGGAGCTGTTCTCCATCGGCATCTTCGATGCCTATGCCGCGACCACGGAGGAGCGCAACGGCCCGCTCCTGCTTCATGATCTCAGCGAGGAGACAGGCGGCCAGCTGTTTCGCGTGGACGACGTCTCGGATATGACAGACATTGCTACCAAGATCAGTGCCGAACTGAGGAATCAATACGTGATCGGCTACAAACCTTCCGACGCAAAACGCGATGGCAAATGGCGTAAAGTGAAGGTCAAGCTGGTGCCACCTCCCGGTCTGCCGCCCCTTACCGTCCATGCCCGAAGCGGATACTATGCACCCGCGCAATAGACCACATTTGCGAAACTTACCTATACTTTTTCTTCTTCTGGCCTGCGGTGGCGCTCTACCGGCCCAGCAGGCTCCTGCACCGCCATTGCCCGCCGAGCAACAGCCGGCGCTCAATGTCGATCGCGATCCCGTCCCTTTGCCCAGCCCGGCTGGCGCACCTGCGCCAGGGGCTGCCGCCGAGCAACCGAACCAGATTATCCGGAGGAACGGCGGCTACACGCTGACACGCGACGTGGATGAGGTCATCCTGAGCGCCACCGTCATCGGCGATCACGACCGTCTCGTCTCCGGACTGAACAAGGACGATTTTCACGTTTTTGAGGATGGCAAGCCGCAGACGATTACCTCGATCCAGGAGCAGGACATTCCGGTTTCGATTGGCTTGCTGATCGACAACTCCGGTTCCATGCGCACCAAGCGGCAGGCGGTGAACGAAGCGGCGCTCGACATGGTGCGGGCGTCGAATCGGGAAGATGAGACCTTCGTCGTGAACTTTGCGGATGAAGCCTACATCGACCAGGACTTCACCAGCGACCTGAGCCGGCTGCAGGAGGGCCTTTCGCACATCGATTCCAAAGGCGGCACCGCGCTCTATGACGCGGTCATCGCATCGGCGGACTACATGGCCAAGAACGCGAAAAAGGCGAAGGAGGTGCTGCTGATCATCACCGACGGAGAGGACAACGCCTCCGGCACCAACCTGGAGGAGACGGTGCGCCGCATCCAGGATCTGCAGGGTCCGGTGGTTTACTCCATCGGCCTGCTCTTCGATGACACGGGCGGCGGCGGCCGTGAGTCGCATCGGGCGCGGCGAGCGCTGCAACTGCTCTCCGACGAGACGGGCGGACTCGCCTTCTTTCCCAAGAATCTGGGCCAGGTGGATGAGATCGCGGCGGAGGTGGCGCGCGACATCCGGAACCAGTACACCATCGGCTACCACTCCAGCAAACCCGCCAGCCTGGGCGGGTATCGCGTGGTGCATGTCGACGCCAAGGCCAAGGGGTACAGCAAGCTGACGGTGCGCACCCGGCCCGGTTACTTCCCCCACACGCAGACGCCAGCTACCGCCGGCAAGAAGCAGTAACCAAGCGTCCAGCACGCCTGCCTGTACCCCCAAGGTGCACACCGCCGGCGCTGCTACACTAGTCGGTTCTTCTATGCGGACTGACGGCTCTACTCTGACCTATCGCGGCGCACTGCGCGTCGCCGACGACATCACCGACCTGGTCGGCCAGACTCCGATGCTCCGGCTGACCCGGCTTTGCACGCCGGAGATGGCGGAGGTCTTTGCCAAGCTCGAATTCCTGAACCCCGGCGGCAGCATCAAGGACCGTGCCGCGCTGGGCATGATCCTGCGCGCGGAGCGGGAGGGTTCGATCGCGCCGGGAGCGCAGATCTTCGAAGCCACGGCGGGCAATACGGGCGTAGGCCTCGCTCTGATTGGCGTGAATCGTGGCTACAAGGTCACGCTGTTTGTCCCCGAAGGCTTCGCCGAAGAGAAGTGCATCCTGATGCGCGGCTTCGGCGCGGAGGTCATCCGCACGCCGGAGAAAGACGGCATGCAGGGAGCGATCGCTCAGGCCAAGGCCGCACTTGCCGCGGCGCCGGGCTCGTGGGGCGCCTTTCAGTTCGAAAATCAGGCGAACCCGGATTATCACGAAGCAACCACGGCGGCCGAGATATGGGAGCAGATGGAGGGGCGCGTGGAT
>DASQRJ010000620.1:0-4978 GCA_035642955.1 Acidobacteriaceae bacterium | reverse complement strand
AACTCGCAGATCACCGATGTGTGGAATATCAGCCCCTCGGCGGTCAATGAAGCCAGGGTGGGTTTCACCGACCAGCTGAACTACTATGTCGATTCGACGTTGAACCAGGGCTTTCCGGGAAAGCTGGGATGGCAGTTTGCCAAGGCGGACCAGTTTCCGACCCTCGCTTTGTCGGGAAACTGCTGCTTCAATCTTGCCCCGAACGTCAATGCGGTGCAGAAGGAAATGGTCTTCGATTTTTCCGATGTGATCACCCTGATCCGCGGCAGACATATTCTTCACTTTGGCGGCGAATTGCTGCTCTACCGGTCGGATACAACGACCTGGGGCAACATCAATGCGGGAACGCTCACCTACACGGGTGCTTATACACAATCTACTGTTGGCGACAGCACGACGGGCCTGGGATATGCGGACTTCCTTTTGGGGCAGACGCAGAGCTGGAGCGCACTGGTCGCACCGGAATATGGACCGCGGGCCAAAAATCCGCAGGTGTTTGTTCAGGATGATTTCAAAATACGCCCGAATCTGACTTTGAATCTGGGGGTGCGCTATCAGATTCAGACGGGATGGAAGGAGGTCAAGAACAACATCAGCGCCTTCGATCCGACGGTGGTGAATCCAGCGACCGGCACCGATGGCGCGCTCTGGTACGCGTCCACGCATGCGAATGGCCGCAGGTCGCTGGAGGCAAGCGCATTCAGCACCGTTCTGCCACGTGTGGGCTTTTCCTGGCTGCCCCGTCCGAATACAACTGTTCGCGGCGGATTTGGCATCTTCGCCTATCGCTGGAGCCTGGATACGTACGGAACGGGCATGGGAACGGCAATTCAATTCCAGGGAAACTCCACGGATCAGACGAACGGAATCTCTCCCGTGGTCGCGCTCTCTTCCGATGGTTCGAGTCTTCCCTACATCGGCCCTACAACCGATCCCGCGGCATTGAATGGGCAAAGTGCGGTTTACAACAAGTACCACACGCCGGTTCCCGAGATTTACCAATGGAATCTGGCCGTGCAGCACGAGATTGGCACGAATATGGTGGCAGAGGTGGCCTACGTGGCCAGCCACGCCCACAATCTTAGTTTCCCGGTGGATATCAACCAGGTGCCGGAGGACAAGCTGGGACCGAACGATAGTCCCTCTGAGCTACCCTACCCGGTGTATCAGAGCATCACGGGCGACACATTCAACGGCCTCTCCAATTACAACTCGCTACAGACCTCCATCAGCAGACGCTTCGCTGCGGGTTTCAGCTTGAATCTCAACTACACCTGGTCTCACTTCCTGGACGATCAGGATTCCTCGGGATATGGGGGCGCAGCCGGAACGCAGACCGTCCAGAGATCGTACAACCCGGCGGCGAGCTATGGCCCTTCCAATTTCGATGTGCGCAATGCCTTCAAGGGGAGAGTTGTCTATGAACTGCCCTTCGGCAAAGGCAAGATGTTCCTAAACAACAGCGGTCTGCTCGATTCAGTCGTTGGCGGTTGGCAGGCTTCCAGCACATTTGTTCTTTCCTCCGGCTTCCCGTTCACCCCCACGATAGACGGCAATAATTCGTTCTCGCAGGCGGGAGACTGGTATCCGAATGTGATCGGAAATCCCAGAGCGAGTCATCGCAGCATCGATCAATGGTTCGATCCAACCGCATACGCTCTTCCGGCGGCAGGCACCTTCGGCAATCTGAGGAGGAACAGCCTGCGTAGTCCGGGGATCGATGAGGTGAATCTCTCCGCCGGCAAGTCCTTCGCCCTTGGCGATCGACTCAACCTGCAGATCCGCGCCGATGCTACCAACGCCTTCAACCATCCGAGCTTTGGGCTGCCGAACGCTCTCCTGGAGCCTAGTGGGGGTGCGGGCGCAGATTCGTTCACTGGCTCGGCAACGAATATCACGACGACTACCGTGGGTGGCCGAACGATGCAGCTCAACGCGAGGATATCGTTCTAACTCGCGACTTAGACAAAGCTGCGATTCGGCACTGGAGTACGAGGCAACAACGGCATGGCGTGGCGGACGCGCTTTGAACTCGCACGAATCTGTATTGCGATCGCCACGCTTTCGCCGGCTACTGTGCCGGCGCAGAGGATTGTGGTGGATGCTACGCCGTCGCACGTAGTCAACGCATTTAGCCCAATGCGTGCGCTTGGTGCGGGTGTCGACAGGTTGCGGGCGGGTGAAGGTGCTCCAGAGATGGAGCGCAACAGTATCACCAAAGAAGAAGTCGAGAAAAACACGGATACTTTGTTATCCGGCCCGATTCTCAAGGCAATTCTGGGAGCGGGATGGCAGCCCGTAACCTACCGGCAGAACACGGAGCTGCAGATCGAGGCATGGCACTGGAATCCACACGGTACCTGGAGCAATCCGCAAAAGCAGGATGGCTACTTTACCGGCAGTGCAGAGCCGGCTGAGGCCATCCACCACTCATGGGCTTACCCGCTGCCGCATCGGGGCGACACCGAAGGCGATGGAGATGGTTGGTCGCGACTGACCGATGGTGATCTTAAGAGCTACTGGAAAAGTAATCCGTATCTGACGAGCGCCTTCACCGGCGAAGACGATGCGTTGCACCCTCAGTGGGTATTGATCGACCTGGGCAAAAAGGCGGAGATCGATGCGATCCGTATCGCGTGGGCTAACCCATACGCGCAGGATTATGCGGTCCAGTTCTGGACGGGCGAATTGGAGCCCTTTTATGAAGGGACAACCAGGGGCACATGGCAGACTTTCCCCAAGGGCTCTATTGTGGGCGGGAGCGGCGGCACCACAACATTGAAGCTGGTCGATTGGAAGATTCCTGTGCGGTATATCCGCATCTGGATGACGAAGTCTTCGGGCACCTGCGACACCCACGGCTCAACAGACAAACGCAACTGCGCCGGGTATGCCATCGACGAACTCTACGCCGGAACGCTCTCTACCAACCGCCCGTTCACTGACGTAATTCAGCATCTCCCGAGCCGCGCACAGACCATTACCTGGACCTCCTCGGAGGACCCGTGGCACGCGATTGCCGATCTCGACGTGACGAAGGGGGATCAGATCGGATTCGATTTCTTCTTCGACAGCGGGATCACGCGCGGACTACCCGCGATGGTGCCGATCGCGATGCTCTATGGAACTCCCGAAGACGCCGCAAATGAGATCGCCTATCTCGATAAACGGCATTATCCGGTATCCCGTATTGAAATGGGAGAAGAGCCGGATGGGCAGCGCATGTTGCCGGAGGATTACGGCGCTTTATATATACAATTTGCGACTGCGATCCATCGGCTGGTTCCCGGCGCAAAGCTGGGAGGGCCCTCTTTCGAGGGAACGCTCGGGGATGTCGAAGTCTGGCCGGATGCAAATGGGCGCGTCTCTTTCCTTGGTCGATTTTTGGACTACTTGAAAGCCCACAACCGATTGAATGATCTCGCGTTCTTTTCTTTCGAACACTATCCCCGCATCGCCTCGTGGAATGATTTGTATCTCGAGCCGGGATTCGTGAGCCATATTGTTCAGGTTTGGAAAGACGATGGCCTGCCGCCCGATATCCCGTTTCTTATGACCGAGGGCAACATGGAGAGTTACGGCAGAAATCCGGATATCGGAAAGGGGATATGGCTTGCCGATTATGTCGGCTCCATGATGACGGCGGGCGCGAGCGGTACTTTCTATTTCCACTACATACCCACACCAGGCCGCCCGGGGCCCTCACTCATGATCGACAGGAACTACGACGTGGTTGGATACACATCGCAATATCTCGTGACGCAGATGATTACGAAGGAATGGGTTCAGCCGATTGACGCAATCCATCAACTGTTCAGGGCCTCAAGCGATGTAACGGATGCATCCGGAAACGTGCTGGTTACGGCCTACCCCATCGAACGGCCGGACGGCAGTTGGGCCGTCCTGCTGGTGAACAGGGATCCCGACCACGATCACGCTGTAAAGTTGGGTTTTGCAAATGCGGAAACCAAGCAGGACAGCTTCTTCGCCGGTTCTGTCGCTCAAACTACTCTGGGGCAATCCGAGTATCAGTGGCATCCGGGCGGCGATGTGGGACACACCGATCCCGATGGGCCTCCATCGAAATCAACGGTAAACGGCGGCGCAGATACGCTATACAAGCTACCGAAAGCATCCATTACCGTGCTCTGCGGGCATATCGGCGCTGGCAGACAATAACGGAACATTTTTGTCCGTTATGCAGATCGGAGGTCGCGATACGGGGAATGAGCCTCATTCCAAACCCGCAGCAATGGCCTTGGTGATGGTCGCATTGGCGTCGTCATCGTTCAATGCCCAGACGTAGGCTCCACGCAGCTTGTGCTGGCGGATGTAGGCGGTTTTCGCGGTGACTGAACGCAGATTGTCGAAGGTATAGAAAGTGCGGCCCGCTGAGATGTTGACAGCGGCCTGCTGGCGTCTGGAGTCATACCAGAACCGGGCATCGGGACGGCGCAGTACCTGGCCCAGCGTCGCATCGGTAACAAATCCTGGAGTCAGGATGGTGTCGCAACCCGGCGCTGGAGCGATCTTGCTTTGGGTAGGACACACGCCGCTGCCATCGGCCAAAAGCACCGGAGCCGGACCTTCTGCGCTCTGATACAGGCCATGATTGCGCGCCTGCACGCCGCTCCAGCCAATTCCGTAGAGCGGTATCCCCATGGTGTACTTCGCTGCGGGTACGCCTGCCTTCATGTAAGCCCGCACCGTGTCGTCAATGGCTCGGGCCTGATCGCGCAAGGGATCGGCGGGGCTGTTGTATAGCGCCGCGCTGGCGTTGGTCGTTTTCTCACTGGGCGCGGCGTAATCGTATCCGTCGATGGTGAGAAAGTCCACCTTATTGGCGGCAGCCTTCAAGTCGATGTTCGCGTACTTCTGCGGGTTCGACGGAGAATCGAAGGTGAGAAGGTAGTGTCGGCCGGTGCTGCGGCCCAGCGCATCGAGTTGTGTGCGAAATTCATGCAGCAAGGCGGTAAAG
>DASQRJ010000619.1:0-13251 GCA_035642955.1 Acidobacteriaceae bacterium | reverse complement strand
CATTGCGGCGAGGAGCAATATCCCGCCGGCCGCAGCGGGGAGCCGCCCAGCGTCCTGCTTGGCGAAAGCCTCAAGCGCCTCGGCCTGCGCGGCTGCCGCCTCAAGACCGGAACTCCACCCCGTCTCGATGGCCGCACCATCGACTGGTCACGCTTCACGGAGCAGCCGGGCGACGCGGACCCTACGCCCTTCAGCTTCCGCACCGTCACCCTGCCGCAACGCCAGGTCTCCTGCCACATCGCGTACACCACGCCGGAGACGCTGCGTATCATCCGCGACAATGTCTCGCGCTCGCCCATGTATTCCGGGCAGATCCAGGCCATCGGCCCGCGCTATTGCCCATCCATCGAAGACAAGGTGGTGCGCTTCCCGGACAAGGAGCAGCATCAGTTCTTCCTCGAGCCCGAAGGCCTCGACACGCACGAGGTCTACGTCAACGGCATGTCCACCTCTCTGCCCATGGATGTGCAGTGGCAAGTGGTGCGCTCCATTCCCGGGCTCGAAAATGCCGAGATGCTGCGCCCGGGATACGCCATCGAATACGACGCGATCGATCCCACCGAACTTGACCGCAGCCTGCGCGTCAAGTCCATCGCCGGCCTCTACCTCGCCGGCCAGATCAACGGCACCTCCGGTTACGAGGAGGCTGCGTGTCAAGGCCTGATGGCCGGCATCAACGCAGCGCTGGCGGTGCGCAACCAGCCGGCCTTCACCCTGGATCGTACCGAGGCTTACACCGGCATCCTGATTGACGACCTCATCAGCAAGGGCACCAACGAGCCCTACCGCATGTTCACCTCACGCGCGGAGTTTCGGCTGCACCTCCGCATCGACAACGCCGACCGTCGCCTCACACCCGCCGGCCGCCGCCTCGGCCTCATCGATGACCGAGCCTGGGCGAATTACGAAGCCCGCCAGCAACGCGCCGTCGCGCTCGAAAAGTTGCTCGTGACCACCCGCGCCGATGCAGACCGTATCTCCGATGCATTGCCCGATCTAAACCTCGATCCGGAAAGCCTTGCCGGACAGAGCTATGCGCAGTTGCTGAAGCGGCCAGAGATCACCATCGACCGTCTGCGCCCGCTGCTTCAGGCCCTTACGCTTTCGCCGGAAGCCGGCGCCGTGCTTGATCCGTTACTCGGTGAAGCCGGCGTCACAGCCCGCGCGCGCAACGAGCTCCGGGCCGTCGAAACAGAGATCAAGTACGCGGGGTACCTCGACCAGCAACGCAAGTCCATCGAAAAACTGAAGCGCGCCGAGAGCCTCAGCATCCCCGCGTGGTTCGACTATCAGGCGGTCAGCGGCCTCTCACGCGAGATGCAGGAAAAGCTCGGCCGCGTGCGGCCGCAAACCGTCGGGCAGGCCAGCCGCATCCCCGGTGTCACTCCTGCGGCACTCTCGCTGATCCACGTCTATATCGAGATTCAGGCCCGCAAGCGCAGCGACGCTGCTGCCGCTACGCATGGCGCCATAGCCGGCTCCTGATCCTTCGCACCACAACCGTGGCGGGAACCTCTGCTTTTCGCGATCCGAGTCCTCACTGTGGAGGCTGGTTCGTTCCAGGTGCAGGCGGTTTCTGCGTGCTTTGCGGTCCCTTGTAGATCAGCGGAATGTGCAAAGGGAGCGCTGCGTTGCTCTTGCTGCTGTGTTCGACAGCCTTTTTCTTGCGCTCATCTTCCGTAGCCACCACGGTACGCTGCGAGTTGATGCACTGCCAGTTCCCCTCGCTGTTCTTGCGGAAGACGTGCGTGAATACGCCCTTCTCCGCCACTTTTTGCTGGTCGCTCGCGCCCTGCCACTCCATCACGTAGGTGCCGTTTACCACTGCCAGATCCCCGATCACACGAGCGCCAATCACCTTCTGCGTCAGCGAAACCGGCTCCGCGCCCGCAACGAAGAGGTGCGATATCTGCTGGTTGCGGGTGGTCACGTCCCCCTCCGCACTGATGCCCACGAAATCGCGCGCAAGCAGATTTTCAAGCGCAAACTGGTCGCGCTTCGCTACGGCTGCGCCCCAGGAATCTTCGACTGTCTGCATCTGGGCAACAGCCGGCGACGGCTCAGCAGACTGCGCGGCAAGACTGCCAACCGGGAGGACGAAAAAAGCAGCGGCAAGGGTGCAACGGGTGCGAAACGACAGCATCAACGGCGTTCTCCAGCACACATGATACTAGGTGGGTATGAAGGAGTAATGATCGCCCTTGCCGATATCCGCACCTTCCACAACTTCATCTGCGGGAAGTAGCTTTTAGGCACCCCAAAGCTATAGCAGCCCCTCCGTATATAGAGCAACATAGAGCCATGGCTGCCTTTCCAGACATCTCGCTCGAGCGCGGCATGCCCGCCAGCCCGGATGCAGAGCGCTCCATTCTCGGGGCAATCCTGCTCGAGAATACCCACTTCCACGAAGCGGCCGAGAAAAAGCTCACCGCAGACGACTTTTCGCTGGACTCGCACCGCCGCATCTTCGGCCGCATGGACGATCTCATCAGCGCCGGCCGCGCGGTCGATCTGGTCACGCTGGTCGAAGAACTCGCGAAGAAAAAGGAAGTCGAGTCGGTCGGCGGCGTCGCCTATATCGCGTCCCTGACAGAGGGCCTGCCGCGCCGGGTGTCGATTGAAGAGTACGTGCGGATCGTCAAGGATAAGTCGCTTCTGCGCCAGCTCATCCATGTCTGCAACACCGCGATGACGCAGGCCGTCGACCAGTCCGAGGAAGCGCTCGAGGTGCTGAATGCGGCTGAGACCGCATTGCTCGAGGTCTCCGAGCGTGGCATTACGCGCGACTTCGCGAACATCCCTTCCATCGTCAAGGAACACTTCGGCACCATCGATTCCATCTGGAAGCTGAAGCGTGAAGTCACCGGTCTGGCTACGCACTTCAAGGATTTCGACCGCATGACCAGCGGACTGCAGCCATCGGAGCTCATCATCATCGCGGCCCGGCCGTCCATGGGCAAGACCGCCTGGGCCATCAACATCGCGCAGCAAGCCGCACTGAAGGACGGCAGGGTCGTCGGAATCTTCTCGCTCGAAATGTCGAGCGAATCCCTCCTCCGCCGCATGCTGGCGTCGGAGGCCTTCGTGAACATGCGCAAAATCCAGTCCGGCTTCATCAGCCGCGACGATCAGGACGCGCTCATCAATGCGGCGGCCAAGCTCACCGAGTCGCACATCTATATCGACGACACCCCCGGCATCTCCCTCGCCGAGATGCGCGCGAAGGCGCGCCGCCTGAAGCAGCAGCGCGGCCTCGACCTCATCGTGGTCGATTATCTGCAGCTCATGTCCGCCTCCTTGCCCGGTCTGGCAGGCAGCAAGCGCCACGAGAACCGCACCCAGGAGGTATCTGCCATCTCGCGCGGCCTTAAAGCGCTCGCGAAGGAACTCCACATCCCGGTCATCGCGCTTTCCCAGCTCAGCCGCGCCTCTGAGCAGCGCGGTGGGGACAAGAAGCCGATGCTCTCCGACCTACGCGAATCCGGCTCTATCGAGCAGGATGCCGACGTGGTCGCCTTCATTCATCGCGACAGCTACTACAACAAGGACGAGAACGGCGAGGAAGATCCTGACTCCAAAGGCAAGGCAGAGATCATCATTGCCAAGCAGCGCAACGGTCCGACCGGCTCCGTCCATCTCGCCTACCTTAGCGAATACACTCGCTTCGAGAACATGGCGCACGAAGGTGACGGCGGCAGTTACGAATGACACCCTCTTCCACCCGGCCCGCATGGGCAGAGGTCTCACGCAGCGCGTTACTCAGAAACTACCGCATCCTGCGTGAACAGGCCGCGCGCACGGATGCCGGCGTGGTCGCGGTCGTCAAGGCCAACGCCTACGGCCACGGCGCGGCAGAGGCGCTCGCCACGCTGGTTGGCGATGGCTGCCGCTGGTTCGCTGTCACCTGCCTTGACGAGGCGCGCATTCTGTTACCACAACTGAAGGGCCGTCGCATGCTGGTTCTCTCGGGCCTTTTTAAAGGTGAGTCCGCAGAGATGGTTCGCCATGGCCTGACTCCTGTGCTCGGCTCGGTGCAGCAATTGGAGTGGCTGACCCAAGCCGTCCCGTCCTCGCCCGAACCGTCCTATCCACTGCACCTCGAGATCGATACCGGCATGGCGCGCCAGGGCATCCAGTGGAATGACGTTGCAGCGCTCGCGGCGTTCGCTGCTCATCTCGCGCGGCATCCCCAGCTTCTGCTGGAAGCCGTCATGACGCACTTCGCTTCACCGGAAGATCCGAACTCAACCCAGACTACCCAGCAGCTCGATCGTTTCCGCGCCGCAGTTGCCACTCTGCGCGAGCACGGCGCCACAGCCCCCATCCTCCACGCGGGCAACTCCGCCAGCCTCTTTGAGGCGGACCAGATTGCCGCGCTCCGCGATTTCGCGCGACAAAGCGGCAGCCGGCTGTTGCTGCGGCCGGGCATCTCGCTTTACGGCTACGGCCCGCACGCGGCAGAACACGGGTTGCAGCCGGTGCTGAGCTGGAAAACGAAGATCGCTGCACTGCGCGATATCGCGGCAGGCGAAGGCGTCAGCTACAACGCCACATTCCGCGCTGCACGCAAGACGTGTATCGCACTCCTGCCGGTGGGCTACGCGGATGGCTACAACCGCCTGCTCTCGAACCGCGGTGAGGTGTTGGTGCGCGGCCAGCGTGCGCCCGTCGCCGGCCGCGTCACCATGGACCAGACCATGATCGATGTGACCGACATTCCCGAGGCGGCGATCGGCGATGAAGTCGTGCTCCTCGGCCGGCAGGGCAGCAATCACGTCACCGCAGATGACCTCGCCGCGCACGCCGGCACCATCGCCTACGAGGTACTCTGCGCAATCGGGACAAGGGTGCCACGCATCTGGGTATGACGCCACGCGAGTGTTCTTGCCGTTAGCCGCAAGTCCACGCTAGAAAGCGTGAGCGAGCCCAGCAACCCGCTAGAAGCTGAAGCTCATCTGCAGGTCGATGGTGCGCACCGATGTCTGATTGCGATTGAAGAACTGTCCGGCTAGCGAGAGCGATTTGTCGAAGTTCGCGCTGCTCACCACGTTGCTGGGCTGCGCCAGGTTCACCACGTTGAAGACGTTGTTCGCCGCAACCGTGAAGTTGAGGTTGTACTTGCGCGGCACCGCGTTGGAATGCGGACCGCCGAAGAAACCGCCGCCGCCGCCGCCCGAAAGTCCGCCCGGCCCAAGTCCGCCGCGAGGGCCGGCGCCGCCGCGTTCTCCTCCTCCTCCTCCGCGTGGGCGACCCCCACCGCCATCACCGCCGCCCGCGGGCCCCTTCAACTTCGGTCCAATGGCAAAGTTCTTACTTAGCCGCACATTGGCGCTGAAGTTCGCCGGTCCTTGCCCGCTGCCGTAGGGGATGATCGTCTCGCCCGGCTTGGGTGTGATGTTCAAGCAGCCATAGCGTGTTGCGTAATATTGCGTCGAGCTCGCGGTGCAGAGGCTGGCGTCCACCACCGATGGCCGTTCGTTGAACTGGTTGTCACTGTTCCGGTCCTGCCCGGTCGTAATGTTGTAAGGCGCACCGGCGTTGGCGATGGTAAAGATAGACCCCTGGATTCCATATGGCAGGTTCGTGGTGGCGAGCAGAAAGAACCGGTTGCGCACGTCGTTGCTGGCACGGCCATAGTCAAAGGCAATGTCGTCCTGGCGCGATGGAAAGTAGTTCGCGCCGCTTGTGTCGCTCTTGAAAAAACTCAACACATAAAAGGCGGAGATGGAATACGTGCGAGAGCGCGCATTGATCGACGTGATGAGTTGATCCTGCCGGTAGACACCATTCGATTGGAACTGATAGAGATTTCCCTTTCCCGGGAAGGGATATTGCGTATTTCCAGCAGGATCTGTGATGAAGCTCTCCGTCGCGTAGTCGTACAGCGGCGCGTTGATGTTGTCCGATAGATACTGGTGGACGCCACGGCTGTAAAGGTACGTTACATTGCCGGTGATGGACTTGGTGATGGTTCGGTCCACCCCTATGGCGCCCTGCATGTCCAGCGCCGCCTTCACATTAGGGCCGATGCTATAAGTTCCTGAACGTGGGTTCGCCGTACTATTGCCAGAGGGCGGCTTGCCCGGTACGTAGATCACTGGAGACGTCGGGGTTGCGTTGAAGATGATCTGCTGCTGGTTCGCGCCGTTCTGGTGAATTGCCTGAATCACGCTGGTGTTGCTGAAGCGATTAAAGAACCAGCCGTAACCGGCACGGACCACTGTTTTCGGTGGCCGCTTTTTGCCTCCATCGAGCGCATAGGCGAAGCCAATGCGCGGACCCCAATCTGCATGGTCATGGATGCGATTCTGCCCCTCGAAGCGCAGTCCATAGTCAAAGGTGAACTTCCTGTTCACCTTCCAGTCGTCCTGATAGAAAAGCGCCGCATCGAACAGCGTGGCGCGCGCGCTGAAATTCGCGATCTTCGTCACGCTGCCCTGCGATGGTATGCCCTTGATGAAATCTGCACCGCTGTCGAAGTTGTAGTTGCCGTTGGTGCCGGCGTTGGAATAGTCCGACTCGCGATACGCGCGCAGCCGGGTGCCGAAACGGAGTGAGTGATTCTTGAACGAGGCGGTCGAGTAGTTCTGCAGCTCGTAGTGGTCGCCTGCGGTACGCGAGGTGCCGTCATTGCTGCCGCCCCCGGTGAAAGCGCCTTGCACCGTCAGCGTCGGTGAGGTGTCCTGCGGTAGTTGACTGTCGCGATCGCGTTCATATTGAAAGCGCGTGTCGTTCACCAGGTGCGCGTTAAACACCTGGGAATCGCTGATCTGAAGTACGTTTTCCACGCTGTACGTGTTGTAGGCCTGCGAGGACAGCGCATACTGCCCCGGACCGTCTCCGGTGTCCACACCGCGGTTGTACTGGTAGCGCACCGTCAGCGTGTTGCTGGGCGTCAACTGGTAATCGATGCGCGGCGACAAGCGAATGCGCGACTGCGGGTTGTCCAGGTTCTGCACGAAATTGCTGCCGCCGTGGTCCGCGAAGTAATTCGGATCGGCAGGAGTTCCAGGCGCATTCACGATCAGAATGTTCTGGCTGTTACGCGCGAACACGGAAAAGAAATACGAAGCCCGCCTGGAGATAGGCCCTCCAACTGAGCCATTCAGAAAGAACTGGTGATAGGGCGGCGTGGTGGTGGCGAAGTGACTGGTATTCAGTGCCGAGTCGTTGCCGCTTGCCTGGATAAATCCATGCAGCTTGTCCGCGCCCGGCTTGGTCAGGATCTCGATGCGCCCATAGCCCAACTTATCGAACTCCGCGGAGAACGGGTTCTGGTTGATGCGGATTTCCCGGATCGCCGATTTCGGCGGCAGGTCGCCGCCGGTGAATCCGTCGATATAAATCTGGCTGCCACCGTTTCCCGCAGCGGGGCCGGCCAGCGCGGTCAATTCGTTCTGCAATTCGTCCGGATCATCGGAGAGCGCATCGAGGTCCTTGCCGGAGAGCACCACGGCGTTGCCATTGTCTTCGGGCTCTGTATCCAGTTGCCGCGTGTCTGCGGTCACCTCGACCTGCTGCTTCTGCGTGGCGATGGTGAGTGGGACATTGAGTGTGCGTGAGGTGCCGCCCACGACCGAGATGCCCGTTTCAGAAAACGGAGTGAATCCGGACACATTGACATCCATCGTGTAACTGCCGGAAGGCAACTTTCCAAAGGAGTAGCTGCCATCCCCACCCGAGGTCGCGGAAAAATTCCTGCCGCCACCGGATAACTGCACGCTTGCACCCGGCACAATGGCGCCGCTCGGATCGGTCACCTGCCCGTGCAACGATCCGCTGCTCTGTCCATATAGATGGGGGGTCGCAAGCATCAGCAGACCAACAGTAAGAGTGCAAAATAAATGCGACAGACGAATCATCCGATTCCTGAATGTAAGGTTAAGGAAAATATGGACACTACAGGCAGACGCTAGAGCGCTGCAGACAGAGACGAAAGAACTGCCCGAAAAGTTGAACGTTTAACGATTAACGATGAAAAAACTCTAGATCATCGTTTGCCGCGGTATGAGAACGATATCGGTTCGGCAGCCGGCGATCCGTCATTTCCAGATCGGCTACGATAAATGCAATGCTGACTAAGCTCTACTCGCGTTGGATGTTCGCTTGGGAAACCGCGTTGACCACACGCGACACTAATCGCACCATTCGTCCGGTCGAATGGGGCTTCGACTGGCTTGAAGATTTCGCGCGGCCGCGCGGCCTCATGCCCGATCCGGCGGTCGAACACAATCCTCAAGCGGCGGAAGAAGCGTTGCTCGCCATCAGCCGCGCCATCCTCGCCGATCGCGAAGCATTCTATGGCTATGCGCGTCCCACTGATTTTCGTCTGGAAGAGCGCCACCCGCAGCTTTTTCCCACAAATGTTCGTCCGGAAACGCTGCGTCGCGATGCGCAGTTGCGCGCCGCCGCAGCCCAGGGCCGCACGAAGAAAGCGCAGTTTTTGCGCTTCACCTCGCCGGTACGCACACGGTATCCAGAAAACGATCTCGTGAACGCGCGCTGGTATCCGGCGCCGCCGGAAAAACAGAAAGCAGCCCGCCAGCAAGGGAAGCCGAAGCAGGCGATCATCGTAATGCCGCAGTGGAACGCCGATGCTTTCAGCCATAACGTCCTTTGCTCGCTCTTCAATCGCTTCGGCATCTCTGCCCTGCGCCTCTCCAAGCCCTACCACGACATCCGCCGCCCCGCCGAGCTGGAGCGCGCCGACTACGCCGTCAGTTCCAATCTCGGCCGCACCGTCGCCGCCTGCCGCCAGGCGGTGATCGATATCCGCGCCTGCCTCGACTGGCTCGAGCTTCAGGGCTACGAGCAATTCGGTGTTTTGGGCACCAGCCTTGGCTCTTGCTACGCCTTCATCGCCGCCGCCATGGATCCTCGCCTGCAGATCTGTGCCTTCAATCACGCTTCCATGACCTTCGGCGACGTGGTGTGGACCGGACAGAGCAGCCGTCATATCCGTGCGGCGTTCGAGTCCGTCATGACCCAGGAGCAGCTCAATGAGATCTGGGCCTGCATCAGCCCCCTCTCATTTATGGATTTATTCTCGGCCCCGCCGCGCAAGACCTTGGTCGTACACGCAACATACGACCTGACGTTTCTCCGGCGCTATTCGCTCAAGGTGCTGGAAAACTTCCGCAGCTATGGCGTCAACTTCGAGTCGCGCGTGCTCCCCTGCGGCCACTACACCACGGGCGAAACGCCGTACAAATTCATGGACGGCTGGTTCCTGGGCTCCTTTGTTCATCGCGCCTTCAAGGATCTGGCCATCTCCGGAAAACGGCCCATAGAACAGCCGGAACGCGAGTTGGCGGCACGCTGAAAGACGAAGGTTGTGAAACGGAAAGCCGGAAGAGCACCGCGAAGACTGCAGTCTCCGGACGGCCGCTAGGAAGCCGGCCCCGGGAAGCTCTAGAATCGTTCCATGCCCAGCCAGACCTTGTCCCTTCAGAGCCGCGCACTTGCCCAGGCCGATCCTGTCGTTGCCCAGGCCATCGCCAATGAAGTTGCCCGCCAGCACGACGGCCTGGAGATGATCGCTTCGGAAAACTTCGTCAGCCGCGCTGTCCTGGAGGCTGCCGGCTCTGTCTTCACCAACAAGTATGCGGAGGGCTATCCCGGGAAACGCTACTACGGCGGTTGCGAATTTGCCGATGTGGTTGAGAACCTCGCCCGCGACCGCGCCAAGCAGATCTTCGGAGCCGAGCACGCCAACGTGCAGCCTCACTCCGGCTCGCAGGCCAATGCCGCGGCATACATGTCCGTCCTGCAGCCCGGTGACACCATCCTCGGCCTCGACCTCGCCCACGGCGGCCACCTGACGCACGGGCATAAGCTCAACTTCTCCGGCAAGCTCTATCGCGTCGCCTCCTACGGCGTGCGCAAGGACACCGAGGTCATCGATTACGACGAGTTGGCCGAGATCGCACGCCGCGAGAAGCCGAAGCTCATCATCGGCGGCGGCAGCGCTTACCCGCGCACCTTCGACTTCCCGCGCATGCGCGCCATCGCCGATGAAGTCGGCGCGCTGCTGCTGATCGACATGGCCCATTTCGCGGGCTTGGTCGCTGGTGGCGTGCATCCCTCACCCGTGCCCCACGCGCAGTTCGTCACCACCACTACGCACAAAACACTGCGCGGTCCGCGGGCAGGCATGATCCTCTGCCAGCAGCAGTATGCCGCCGGAGTCGATAGGTCTGTCTTTCCGGGGCAGCAGGGCGGTCCGCTGATCCACATCATGGCGGCAAAGGCCGTGGCCTTCGGCGAGGCGCTCGAACCCAGCTTCCGCGACTACGCCGCGCAGATCATCAGCAATGCCAAGGTGCTGGCTGAGGAGCTCGCAGAGCAGGGCTTCCGCGTCATCTCCGGCGGCACCGACACGCATGTCATGCTCATCGATGTCTTCGCCAAGGGCATGCTCGGCAGCGAAGCGGAGACGGCGTTGCACGCCGCCGGCATCACGGTGAACAAGAACGCCATCCCCTTCGATACCAACCCGCCCATGAAGCCCAGCGGCATACGCATCGGCACACCCGCGCTCACCACGCGCGGCATGGGCAACCAGGAGATGCGTACCATCGCCCGCTGGATCGCAGAAGCGCTCGACAAGCGCAGCGACGAAGCCGCGCTGGCACGCATCCGCAGCCAGGTGCGCGAGCTCGCTGACAGCTTTCCGCTTTACGACTGGCTGCGGCAGCCGCAGTTGGCGGGTGTAGCGCACTAGACGGTGTCAGGGCTTCTCTCTGGTTATTGCAGCTCCATAAAGCTCGATAAAAAGCCACCATAACGGTGGCTTTGTGGTCATCGTAACCGAAGTAAGTCTTTTTGCTTGAGTGCGGGACGATTGGACTTTCGGGCAGGGGCAGATGGTATTCTCCCGACGGGAGTCAACCGAATGACCGAACGCAAACTGCCGCCCGAAGCCATCGAGATCTACAACGAATTCATTCACGGTGAGATTAGCCGGCGTGCCTTTGTTGAGCGTGTGCAGCGACTGGCTGGCGGCCTGGCGGCGGCCACGATTATCGACGCATTGATGCCGAATTACGCGCTCGGCCAGCAGGTCTCCCGTACAGATGACAGGATCAAAGCCACATATGAGACCGTGTCCTCCCCAAAGGGCAACGGAAGTATCAAAGGATATCTCGTGCGGCCCTTCAGCGCAGACACTCGCTCCGCAACGGTGACGAAGTTGCCCGGCATTCTCGTCGTCCATGAGAATCGGGGCTTAAACCCGCATATCGAGGACATCGCGCGGCGATTTGCCCTGGCCAACTTCATGGCATTTGCGCCGGACGGACTCACCTCTCTGGGCGGCTATCCCGGCGACGACTACAAAGGCGGCCAGATGTTCAACAAGATCGACAAGGACAAGATGTTCGAGGATATGGTGGCCGCAGCCATGTGGTTGAAGTCGCGCCCTGACTGCACCGGAAAGATCGGCGCTACGGGCTTCTGTTACGGAGGTTCAACCGCAAATATGCTGGCGGTACGGCTGGGAGCGGATTTGGCGGCAGCAGTGCCGTTCTATGGCGGTCCTCCGGCCCCCGAGGACATCGCGAAGATCAAGGCGGCGGTTCTGGTGCACCAAGGGGAACTTGACAAGCGGCTTGCCGCGACCTGGCCCGCTTACGACCAAGCCCTGAGCGCGGCGCACGTACCGCACGAGGGTTATATCTACCCGGGCGCTGTGCATGGCTTTAATTGCGATGCGACGCCGGAACGCTACAACAAAGCCGCGGCCGATCTAGCCTGGCAACGCACGATCGACTGGTTCAACAAATACGTCCGTAGCTAATTGCGGCGCTGGGATCGACACTCAAATCCGCATGGGCATGATGATGTAGCGGTACTTGTACTCGTCGCCGGCGTCTTCGGGACGCATCTGTCCGGCGGACTGGGCGTCCTTGAACTCGAGGCGGACTTCGCCGGTGTTGCCGATGGCCTTGAGGAAATCGAGCATGTAGGCGGAGTTGAAGCCGACGACCAGCGCATCGAATTGATAGGGCGACTCGATAGTGTCCTCCGACTCTCCCGACTCCGTTGACGAGCTGGAGATGCGTAGCTCGTTCTGCTCCAGGCGCAGCTTGATGGCGCCGGAGCGTTCGTCCGCAAACTGGGCGACGCGCTGGATCGAGCCCGAGAGATCCTCCGAGCGGATGATGATGAACTTGTTGTTGTCGCGCGGAAGCACGGCCTCGTAGTTGGGAAATTGGCCGGTGAGTTTGCGTGAGGTGAGAACACGCTTGCCGATGCGGAAGAAGAGCTGGTTCTCATCGTCGGCGAACTCGACCTGCGGCAGATCTTTGTCTTTCGCATCCACATCCGCCAGCAGCGACTGCAGCTCGGCGAGCGCCTTGCGCGGAATCAGGGTCTTCTTCTCGCCGCCGGGGACGGCGCCCAGGTTCTCGCCCTGCTTCTCGATATGGGCGAGGCGGTGGCCGTCGGTTGCGACCATGGCGAGCGATTCCGGCTTGAGGATGAGCAGGGCGCCGTTGAGGGTGTAGCGCGACTCTTCGTTCGAGATGGCGAAGATGGTCTTCGAGATCAGGTTGCGGAAGGTGGCGACCGGCAGCGAGACCGACGAGATGGTGGGGAACTCGGGTACCTGGGGGAAGTTGGCGCGCGCCATGCCGACCATCTTGGTGTTGGAGCGGCCGCTGCGGATCTGCACCCAGTGGTTGTCCTGGAGCTTGATCGAGATATCGCCATCCGGGAGCAGCTTGATGTAGTCGTAGAGTTTGCGCGCTGGGATTGTGCAGGAGCCGGGCTTCTTCACCTTGGCGCTGCAGGAGGTCTTGATCGACTGGTCCAGGTCCGTGGCGGTGATGGTGAGGCGGCCTTCCGCCTCGTCGGCTTCGAGCAGGAAGTTCGACAGGATGGGAATGGTGGTTTTGCGTTCGACGACGGACTGGGTGGCGGTGAGCTCACGGAGCAATTCCTGCTTGCTGACGGAGATTTCCATAGCGAATCCCTGAACGGTGTGCTTGTCTGCTTCGAGTCCTACGCCCGGCATGTGCGGCTCCCTGGAATGGGGTGCGGTACTTGGATGGATTGCCCACACTCTACACCAGACGCATGGCGGGAGTGCAGGAATCCGAACTGTCCCATTTTACGGGCGGGCGATGCGTGGAAAGCTAGGCGTTTCGCGGGAAATCCGGGTACTCGCCGTACGGGCGGCGGCGCCTTTGGCGCGATGCGTTGGGGTCGCTTCCTCCGGTCGCTCACATGCGGGTTTGTTGGGTGATCGAA
>DASQRJ010000618.1:0-2349 GCA_035642955.1 Acidobacteriaceae bacterium | reverse complement strand
AGCGCTCCCTTGCGAAGCAGTTCGTTCACCGATCGCATCAACCGGTCGTATTCGCTGCGCTCCTGCTCCATCCGCTGCTCAATCTCGGCACGGATGCGCTCAATCGACCAGCCGCGAAAGTTCCCGTTCACAAAATTCGCCGCGGCCTCCAGGTCGCCCTGGTCCAGATCGTGGTCCAGCTGCAACACCCGATCCAGCACCGTGCCCCCGCGCGTGACCACTACCGCCAGCACGCGCTGCGTCGTCAGACGCGAGAAGTGGATATGCTCCAGCCACTCCGTCTCGCCCGCCGCCTCCGTGGCCACCCCGACGCC
This sequence comes from Acidobacteriaceae bacterium, assembly GCA_035642955.1. GTDB lineage: Bacteria > Acidobacteriota > Terriglobia > Terriglobales > Acidobacteriaceae > KBS-83. The sequence goes on along the minus strand of DASQRJ010000618.1, from coordinate 2,035 downwards.
GCTTGAGATCATCGCAAGCACATGCGAGGTTCGCTCCAGAAAGTGCTGCCGGCTGGTCACCCCGGCGAAGCACTCATCAATTTGCTGGCGCTTCTCTGCCGAGAGCTGCGGCGCATTGGTTCCGGTCGCGGCGCGTGCCGCTCCCGCCAGGTGCTCTACGTAAAAACGGAAGGCCTTGGCCGTCGGAATCCGTCCGGCGGAGGTGTGCGGTTGTTCCAGCAGGCCGGATTCGCTCAGGGACACCATCACATTCCGGATCGTGGCCGAGCTCATCCCTTCCTTGTCGGCATAAATCCGGGCCACCGCCTGGGACGCCACAGGTTCCCCCGTCGCGATATACATCTCCAGGATGGCCGTCAATATCAGTCGCTCCCGCGGACTGATTCGGAGCTCTGCTGTCATGGCCGTATCCCCTGCCGGCTCAACCCCCGGAAGGTCGTTTCGGGTAAATGCCGCCTCACTTATCGTAGCAGGTTGACCGCCTTCAGCCAGGTGGTGCAGCGTAAGGCTTTTTACACTTTCGTGGCCAAACCGCAGTACCATCAGCGTGTTCCCGGTCTGGGCAGCATGGACCAGATTGAAAAAGCTCCCCGCAACACAGAAACCCGCAACACAGAAAGAGGATTCCTATGATGGCCGGACGTCGTTTATGGATCACTATCGCGGCAGTGGTGGGCGGCATCATCCTGGTCCTGCTTATCGCGATTCCCTTCCTTCTGAATGCGGATAACTACCGCCCCCGGATTCAAAGCATGCTCTCCGATGCCACGGGACGGCAGGTCACCCTCGGACATCTCAGCTTCTCGCTCTTCTCAGGCTCGCTTACCGCGGATCAGCTCAGCATCGCGGACGATCCTGCCTTCGGCCAGCAGCCCTTCGTCCAGGCGCAGCAAATCCATATCGGCATCGAAGTGAAGCCGCTCATCTTTGACAAGCAGGTCAAGATCCGCAGCATCACCATCGACACGCCGAAGATCTCTCTGATTCAGAACCAGGCCAATGTGTGGAACTACGCCAGCCTGGGCAACTCCAAGAAGCGCGCCAATACTGCCGAAACGCAAAGCGCCATGCCCAACCTCTCCATCGGCGTCCTCGAGGTCAAGGATGGTCAGGTCACCGTTACCGATCTTGGCGCATCGACGCCACCGCGCGTCATTCGGAACGTGCAGGCCAAGGTCAGCGATTTCTCGCTCACCACGCCGTTCACCTATTCGCTCTCCGCTTCTTTCCCGGGGAATGGCACCGTCTCGGTTACCGGCAAGGGTGGTCCGTTCAACCAGGCGGATGCTTCCAAGACTCCCTTCACCGCAAAGGTCGAAGTCAAACACGCCGACCTGGTTGGTGGCGGCTTCGTTCCACCATCCGCGGGTGTGGCCGGCATTGCGGACCTGAATGCTGACGTCACCTCGAATGGTCAGACCGCGCACGTGCAGGGCAGCCTCGACGCATCGCAGCTCAAGCTGGCGGTCAACGGTTCGCCCGCGCCGCGTCCGGTGCACGTCAACTTCACGATGGACCAGAACCTCACCGCGCTCTCCGGCCAGTTACAGAACACCACCCTCGCCTTCGGCAAGGCCCTCTTCAACATTGCCGGCACCTACCAGACCCAGGGTGCGAAGACTACGCTCAATGTGACCGCAGGCACCCAGGGCGCTCCGATCAACGATCTGGAGGACTTCCTCCCCGCGCTCGGCATCCAGATGCCCTCCGGCTCGAAGCTGCAGGGTGGCACCCTGACCACCAACCTCGCCATCACTGGCACCACGGACAACCCCGTCATCGCTGGACCAGTACGTCTCAGCAACACCCAGCTAGCTGGGTTCGATCTTGCATCGAAGATGGGTCCGGCTGCCGCGCTGGTCGGCGCCAAGCCCGGCGGCGGCACAACGGTCCAGGTTCTCAGCCTCAATCTGCGGGAGCAGGGAGGCGGACTGCAGGCCCAGAGTCTCGTGCTCACGGTCGCCGGTCTCGGTACGGCAACTGGCAACGGCACCGTGAGCGCCGCCAAAGCACTGAACTTCCATGTCGTCGCCAA
>DASQRJ010000617.1:0-5208 GCA_035642955.1 Acidobacteriaceae bacterium | reverse complement strand
CTGCCGCCGTTCAGGATGAGGCGAGAGGCGTCGTAGAAGGCGTCGTCGAGGTCGACGACCTGTCCTGGAATTGCGCTGGGGGCCGTGAAGGTCCAATTGAGAATGTCCTGCACAGCGGACTCCGAGCCCGTGGAGGCTGTAAAGCCCACGTAAGCGGTCTCTCCGCCCAGAAGCTGGGTGAGGTTCACCGCCATCCCGTCCCGATAGAAGGCTCCGGTCGTCGGATCGGAAACCTGATACTCAAGCGCAGAGTCGTCCTCGTCATAGGTCACGATTACGTGAAATATGTCTCCGCTATGCAGGTCGATGAAGTCTGACAGAAGATTCCCCGCGGGCACGGTCGGGATCGCCCCGTTGAGATAGAAGCCGGTGGAGCTGCTCCCCTCACCGGCGTTGTCATGCAAGTCGAACTTGATCGCAATGCTGTGACCGATCGCGGGCCCTGAAAAGGTTGAGGACGACGGTCCATAACCCAGCCCCGCGCCAGCCGCGCCCAGTGCGTCGGGACCATCTCCCTGGAGGACAAAGGTGAAACCGTCGGCCGTCGGCGGCGCTCCACCGGCCCCGGTGAGATGAAAGTCGAAGGATGTATAGAAGGAGGAGATGCCAACGCGTCTCGAGGAGAAAACGCCGCGTCGTTCGTTCAGTCCGCCATCGGTCAGGCGCAGCGCAGATCCGCTGACTGAAGCCCCGCCGTTCAAGAAGAGGCCAGATGGCGCCGCGGAGAATCCGTTCGCGAAATTGAAAGGGCTACCCTCGAAATAAGTTTGGGCAGAGCTGCTGAGATGGGTTGCATCGCCGGGAAAGGCAGCGGCCAGATAGGTGTCCTGGGGCACTGTCAGGCCGGATACCGTCGTTGTGCTGTACGGCAGAAAGCTGGCGACGGATGGCGCACCTGTTGGCGCGATGTACGCGACCTGCGACAGTCCGCGGTTATCGAAGCTGGCCAATACCGCCGGAGGGGGTTGGGTACCGAACGCAGGACCGGGGACGGAGGTGAAGCTTCCTGTGCCGTCGTTAACGTACACGTCGCTGGAATAGGTCTGGCCCGCGTCACAGAACTGTTCCTCACTCGGAGCGGTTGACGGAGCCGCGCAATGGACGAGATATATGTCCGCGACGCCGTCATTGTTGAAATCCCCCGCGAACAACGCCACGGGGGGAAAGCTCGAGATATTGGCTCCGCCCGTAAAGGTGCCATTCCCCAGACCAGTGACGGTGATTACCGCCTGCTCGGTGAGAAATGCAATGTCCAGGATTCCATCGCCATTGAAGTCCGCGACGGCGGGAGTGGCTGTTGGGGGGGCTTGCACGGTTTCATAGAGAAAAGTGTTCGTGAATGTCCCGTCTCCTTTGCCCAGGAATGCCATGGGGTTCACACCAGAGGTCACCGCGTCGAGAATACCGTCGCCGTTGAGATCGGTAAGGAGGATGTCATCGCCGTTGAAGTTCCCATCGATCGGAAGGGCGGTTTGGAAGGTGCCATCCCCATTGCCCGGGTAAATGGCGATTCCGAACTCACTGCCAATCAGAAGGTCTATTTTTCCATCGCTCGTAACATCGCCTAATGCGAGGCCGCTTGCATACATCTGCGTCGGCACGCATGGCGCCTGAGTGAAGGCTCCGTTGCCTTTTCCAAGCAAGATGCAGGTGGTGTTTTCCCCGGTAAGAACGGCAAGGTCCGGGATCCCGTCATTATTCAGGTCGCTGGCAGCGATGAAGGAATGACCACCGTGCGGCACCACGGCAGACGAGGTGAAACTAAGGGTTCCGTCCGGACGGCCGGTGAGGATCGTGACCGTGTCCTCCCCGGTGGTGTTATCCGGCCCGACGAAGGCGATGTCAGGGTAGCCGTCGTTATTGAAGTCAGCTGTCGCGATCCCTGTGGGCGTGCAATTGCACAGGGAGCTGTACTGCTTCTGCACAAGAGTCAAATTGTTTGGGGAGGAGAGCAGCGGAGAGGATGCAACCACGGCATTTCCGTGTTGAGTATCGACGAAGGCAAGCTCTCCGCCTGGAGGTGTGGCGCCTCCCGCCACAGTAGCGCTGACAAAAGGAGTTTGATTGAAGTCGCCGGGCACGGTTGAGATCGATGTGAAGGTGGCGGATTTCACCGGGGAAACGTCCACGGCCTGGGGGGGCGAGACGCTCATCGCCGAGGTAGCCGTCCCGGTGAAGAGCGCGGAGATCGAATGAACGCGCGCGGGCACCCTGGTGCGGATCGTTGCTGTCCCGTTCGCGACGATTTGGGCATAACCGATCGCGGTGACTTGCGAGCACGGCTCTACCTCGGCATTACAAAACAGTACCTGTCCCGGCGAGACGGCTTTGCCTTCGGAGGTCACGGTCGCGGTGAGGGTGACGATCCCTCCCGATGGAACCGATGAAGGCGCGACCGTAAGGACCGTGGAGGTGACCGCGGGAGCAGCTCCGTACAGGGGCCTGGTCAAGAAGGGAAGGGGCAGCGTTGCAAACATCAGGAAGCGGGAAAGAAGGCGGAAAGCGCTCATGGGGGAGGCCACCTGTGCTTCGATTGATCGAGGGTCGGCTTGCGGGAAAGAGTGTAGCACCGGTTTCGAATAAACTGCGCCCGTGATTCGATGACTTCGAAGCCGCTTTGCCGAGAAAAGTGCGGAGCATTCCATGTTCGAGCCGGTGTAGTTTTCGAGACCTTGATCCTGCCTCGGTAAGCCTCAAAACAGAGCCATCGGAAACGCGCCGCTCTCGACGTGGCTTTGGACCGGACGACGGAGAGGGCGATTTCGGGATTCTGCCGCCCGTTTTCTAGCGCAATCGCAGTGGCCGATCTGCCTGCTGGCGGATAGGTCAAAGAAGGGCTGGAAGTTTTCCCTGATTGGGATTACCAACGTCACCCTTTTGATCAGACAGAATCCTGGATTCAGCCGTCGACACGGTTTGGGCTCATTCATGACGCCTAAGAGCTTTTTTCTGCATGACTTAACAGCGCAGTACTCCGCGCTGGCAATGGGAACCTTTTGAATCACTACGTCGCCTAGGCGACAAATCTCTGTGACTTGCGTTTGTACTGCTGTACAGTAAGGCAACTCGATGCGGTACTACACGAGAAAGAACCGTCTGATGCTCCAATAAGTGGCTTTGCTGGTGCGTTTCAGCGATTCTCAGACTTCGGTAATTCCGCCTGAGTATCATTTTCTGCGGTCTTGATTGATGGGTACTCTCAATGCGCCGATAGTGTAGGCGCGAAACTCCCCATGATTCGCATATCCAAACCGGCCGTTATCGTGGCAACCGCCATGATGACCCTGCACGTGCTCACGGCCGTGGCGGCTCGATCCATATTCATGACGAATATGCTGATCACGGCGGCGCCGCTGCTGGCGGGGCTGGCCTGCCTGTGGCGCAGCCGGAGGCAATCTTCCGTGTTCGCCGACAAATGGAGACTGTTCGGCGTTGGGCTGGTGATCTGGGCGATTGGTCAGGGCTGTTTCACCTACGGGAGCCTGGTGTACCACAATGTGCAGACGGCGGCCCTGCCATCTGATTTCTGGTTCCTGGTCTACGGCATCTTTGTCTTGCTGGCGGTCTGCTCCGTCGGCGAGGACCAGGACTCGACTGCCATCCTGATCGCCGACGGCGCCCAGGCGACGCTCGCGATTGTCCTGATTTACGTCACGCTGTTCATGAACAATCACTTCAGCCAGCGGACGTTGCCGGCCTCGCAGTTAACGTCCTTGTATCTGGGTGAGAATCTCGCCCTGGCCCTGGCGGCGACAGTGCGGCTGCTGGCGATGCCGGACGGCGAAGATCGTTACTTCCATCGGGCAGCATGCCTCTTTGCATGGCTCATGATCGTGGTGTCCACGCCACTGAACTACCTGGATGCGTACGTTGGGCCGACGAACGGCAAGCCTATTGAAGTGGGCTGGATGATTCCGTTCCTCGCCGTGGTCGTCATGGCGTTTTCCAGGGAAGAGCAGATCAGGCCCGAGCCAGATGTGAGACAACGGACCTGGGGCGCGATGATGGTTTACAACGCGAGCCCGGTCTTCTTCACCCTGTGCGTGCTGCTGCTGGGTGCGCATACCGCGCAGCACCGGCCCGTGGTTGGCTTTGCCGCGGTTGTCAGCGCGCTTTTGATTTACACCTTCCGCGCCACGATTCTGCAGACCCGTCTGCGCCAGGTGCAGGAGAGCCTGAATGACTCCGAGCGCAATCTGCGGCTGCTGAACAGCAAGCTGCATGAACAAAGCCTGATCGATCCCCTGACGCAGATCGCGAACCGCCGCCGCTTCGAACAGGTGCTCGAAGTGGAGTGGAACCGCGCCCTGCGCTCCGGCTGGCACATCTCGATCGTCATGCTGGACATCGACCACTTCAAGTCGCTCAACGATCGTTATGGTCATCTGCGCGGCGACGAGTGCCTGACCGCAGTCGCGCAGATGCTGCGCCGTGACCTCCGCCGGGGCGGCGAGCTGTTGGCCCGCTACGGCGGTGAAGAGTTCGTGGCCGTGTTGCCCAACGTGGATGCGGAAGGCGCCATGCTGACTGCCGAAGCGATGCGCGCCCGGGTGCATCAGATCGGCATTGAAAATCATGGTTCGCCGCTGGGCCGATTGACCATCAGCGTGGGTGTCTGCTCTGTGGTCCCGGTTGCCGGGCTCACCCGGGAAGGGCTCGTGGATGCGGCCGACACCGCGCTGTATCGCGCCAAGTCGGCCGGCCGCAACTGCGCAGAGCTTGCCGAACCTGCGGCGCCAGCGATGCCTGAAGCGACCCGGTTGCCCTCCGGCCTGGGCGCCCACCTGGTCGAAGAATAAGTCAAACATTTTGCCGGATGCCTTCAGATAGCGGAAACCATCGCGGCGTGGCCTTCCGTAACCAAGGCAACATGAGCTTGTTTAGCCTGGCCGCTCTACACCTGCAGGGAAAATGCTTTCGCAACCGGCTCGCTTTTGCGCGCTACATCGAGCGCCTGCGAGAGATCGGCGATGATGTCTCGCGGATCTTCGAGCCCGACCGACAAACGGACCAGGCCATCGGTGATGCCGATGCGTTCGCGCATCGCGCGCGGCACATCCCCATGCGTCATGCTCACCGGATGCGTGATCAGCGTCTCGGCCGCGCCCAGGTTCTCCGCCAGCATACATAGACGCACCGCGTTCATCAGGGCAATGCCGGCATCCGCGCCCTGCTTCAACTCGAAGGACAGCATGCCCCCATGCAGCC
>DASQRJ010000616.1:0-9577 GCA_035642955.1 Acidobacteriaceae bacterium | reverse complement strand
GGTCGAGGCGACATCCGATGTCATTACTTGCAAATTATGCGCCACCGGGCGAGTTGGTGCATGGGGTAGGACCATCGGCAGCCTGGCGAGATGATAGCCGATGCCTGGTTGCGTGGCCCAATTCATTGAGGACTGCCCGCGCGAATTCGGGTCGGGCGCAGAAGCATGATGAGGTTGCGAGCCGGCCGCGGGTTGTTGCGCGCGAGCGTCAGAAATAAGCTTCGCGAACCATGCATTCGTCATTGAAGGCGATGTGGGGCGGCACCGCCGGGATGGGCGCAGCCGGTCGCGACCGCTCACGAGACCAGAAGGCTTCACTAAGCATGCACCGGGGAGAATAGCACTTCCACGAGTATCAAATTGTCACACTTGTTATTGCAATTTAGCTGTAACTTTCCGCTGCGCCCGCGAGTCAGACCGCTACGTGCTGCGAGTCACGGTGATGCAGCGTGGCCCTCGTGTCACGACAGCTGCGCCGTGTGCGCAAATGCGAATCTATGGTTACGAATCCCTCTCTACAGATCAAGGAGCATTATGATTAGAGTCACACGGGCCCTGCTGACGCTGATTGCTGGTGTTGGCGCGATGTCATCCCTCACGGCGACCGCTCAGATTGCAGCGAAGCCACCTATCTCATCGGAAGCAATGGCGGTTCATCTTCGAGCAAAGCGCGCCACGGCCGTGCCTTCGGCGAACGTGGAAAACTCGTTAGCGTCAACGGCAGATCCGGTCACTTTTAATTCCGAACAGGGCCCAGGCCCGGGGGCGATTGGTCCTGGTCCGGGCTGCGATCTGTTCCCGGCGCCGCCATCTGTGGGGGCATCGGTGCCTCTTTCGTACTTCGGCCCGTCGCCGTCGACAACCAACCCGAGCCTGGTGGGACCGGTGCAACTGTTGAACTCCGGCACCGTGGATGCGGCGCATGGGACCATCACGCTTCCGCTTTACAAGGGCACGCTGAAGGGCACGAAGAAAAATGTCTGGTACATCCTGACCGATGTGGATGACCAGGGCGTGGCGGCAGAGCTGGGGCTGAATTTTTCCGCGAAGCTGACCTTTGCCTCGAACGCGGCCAGAACGGGGAACCTGGATGCGAACGGCAATATCGTCTTTGATAAGGGAACAGTGAACTTTGCGCCGAACAGGAACATTGTGCCCGGACCAACGGGAGCAGAATTTCCGCCGAAGTCGTTTACGCCGGGCGAAGTGGGCGATGCAAACTACAGCCCGTTGGTGCGTATCCAGAATGCGGCGAATGTGATCTACAACGCGCCGATGGTGGCATTCGACGTGGATGCAAGCCAGATCAACTTTCCCAACGGCGGCGTGGACTACTCCAAGGTGCACGATCAGGTGGTGGCGATCGATCCGGCGAAGGGGACGGTGACGCTGAACCTGATCAACGGCTTTAGCTTCGGGAAGCCGGTGTGGTACCTGTCGATGGATGCGAGTATTCCGCTTGCCGCGTCGATCGAGCACAGCACGTATGCTCCGCTGATGGGTCAGCTGGTGCTGGGTCATGACGACAGCTTCGCCAGTCCGGTGGAACGCATCTTCATCGCTACCAATGGACCGGAGACGGAGGGTTGCGACAATCCGCTGCGGCAGGGATTGTCGGCAGACCTTGGGGATGGATTCAGGCCGAACAATGTTCTGGGCGGAATTCCGACCAACGCGCTGGACTACAGCCCCGCGTGGGACGCGCAGCTTTATGAGTGGACGCCGGATGCGATCAGCCGTGGATTTCGCGGCCAGTTGCGCGAGGAGTTCCAAATCCTGACGTTCGTGCAGGACGGTCTGCTTACCGGATCAGGTGGCGCGGCGTTTGGAAGTTCGGGATTTTCCATCAATTGTCCGATCGTGCAGCGACTGGACTGATTTGTCCTGCCGATGCGAGCGGCGCCTGCTGATTCTGCCGAGTCGGCAGGCGTTTCCGTTTATGCGGTGCTGTCCTTAGCGGCGCGCTCGCAGCCAGAGCTGGTATGCGCCCCAGGCGGCGATGGTGCATACGTCGCGGATCTGGCCGGTGCGTAGTTTTTCTTCGAAGTGGGCGATGGGGAGGCGGACGACTTGCATGTCGGCTTCTTCGTAGTCGCGCTGGTGAGGGCCGGGGGTGAGGTCTTCCGCAACATAGATGTGCTGGCGCTGGCGGGCGAAGCCGTAAGCGATCCACATCCAGGGCAGTACGGTCATGCGGCCGGCGACCAAGCCGGTTTCTTCGCGCAGCTCGCCGCGTGCGAGTTCTTCGGGGTTATCGATCGCGGATTCCCAGCCGCCCTGGGGCAGCTCGAGCGCGCGCTCGCCGATGGTGTAGCGGAACTGCTCGACGAGCCAGATGTGATCGCCGTCGATGGGGAGGATGGCGGCGCAGTCGTGTTTGTCCACGACCCCGTAGATGCCGCGCGTGCCGTTAGCGCGCTCGATGGAGTCTTCGCGCACGCTGAGCCAGTGGTTGCGATAGACCTCGCGGGTGGAGAGGGTGCGGATAGCCATGACGTCAGGATGCCACGGACGGGCCGTCACGGGCGCAGGCGTTCGCTCTACGATTCATCACATTCAGGATGTGCGGTGAGAAGATGCTTTTCAACGCCACATTTGGCGGGCGCCGGGGTTTCGATATGCAGAAGGGCGGCACTTGCGTGGCGATGTTTCTTCCGTGTAGGGTGCAACGACAACGGGGGCAAGCCCATCGAAGTCCACTGCAGATGCGGTTTTCTTGCAGCAATGGATATGCAACAGGAAAGGCAAGGAGGGTACATGCGAGCAAGATTGGGAATGATGGCGGTACTGATCGGTCTGGGATTTATGACGCTTGGAGTGACCGGCGCGAAGGCGCAGGAGACTCCCCCGCCTCCGGGATTTTACAACCAGCCGTGGACACAGGCTCCGGGGACGTATCGGGACGATATTTCGCGGAGAGGTTTTCACGACGGCATCGAGGGAGCACGGAGAGACTTTCAAAATGGTCGACGGCCGGATGTGAATAACCGCGATGAGTACCGGCATCCGAGCGTGGGTGGCCGGGGGCGGCATGCGTATCGCGTAGCCTTCCGTCAGGGCTACCAGGTAGGCGTACAGCGGATCTACAGCGGGCAGCGGCGACGCTAAGCTGTAGCATCGAAGGCTAGAAGAGACCCGCATCGCGCGGGTCTCCTTTTTTTGCGCGGAGTGACTGGCTTTCATGGGCCGGTTCTGCGATGTTGTGCCGGTTGAGGGCTAGAATAACGATTCGTGCTACGGCTTGCAGTGATACCTTGGGGACGCAGGCGTGGACGTGGAGGAAGGGACGATGACCGGGCGCGTATCGAGACGGAAGTTTGGGCAACTGCTGGGAGCGGCAGCGGGAGCGGCGACATTGCCGGGCGGAGTGGCGGCGGCATGGGCGCAGAGTGGCAGCGAGGCGACGCAGGATGGCGCGTCGCGGAAGTTTCCCGAGGGGTTTCTGTGGGGGTCGGCGACGGCTTCGTACCAGGTGGAGGGCGCGGTGCATGAGGACGGGCGCGGCCCGTCGATCTGGGACACCTTCTCGCACACGCCAGGCAAAACACACAACGGCGATACCGGCGACGTGGCGGACGATCACTATCACCGTTACAAGGAAGATATCGGGCTGATGACGGATCTTGGCCTGACGACGTATCGATTTTCGATTGCATGGCCGCGGATTTTTCCGGAGGGGACGGGCGCGCGCAATCCCAAGGGCTTCGACTTTTACGATCGCATGCTGGATACGCTGCTGGAGGCGAAGATTGCGCCCTACTGCACGCTGTACCACTGGGATCTGCCGCAGGCCTTGCAGGATAAGGGCGGATGGCAGAGCCGCGACACGGCGAAGGCCTTTGCCGAGTATGCAGCGGTAGTGGCGGAGCACTTGTCGGACCGCGTGAAGAACTTCATGACGGTGAATGAGCTGAGCAGCTTTGTGAATCTTGGCTACGGCACCGGGAGGCATGCGCCGGGGCTGAAGCTGAACCGGAAAGACCTGGCGCAGGTGCAGCATTACGCAGTGCTGGGCCACGGGCTGGCGGTGCAGGCGATTCGCGCGCATGCGAAGGGGCCGGTGAAGATCGGATTTGCCGACAATCTGACGCCGGTTGTGCCGCTGATCGAGACGCCGGAGCATATCGAGGCGGCGAAGAAGGCAATCCGCGAAGAGAATGCGATGTTCGACACGGTGATCCACGAGGGCAAGTACACGGACGCGTATCTGAAGCGGCTGGGAGCGGATGCACCGACGTTTACCGCAGAAGAGATGAAGGCGATCGGCAGCCCGATTGATTTCTCGGGGCTCAATATCTACACGGCGGAGTTTGTGCGCGCGGACGCATCATCGGAGCTGGGCTACGCGATGGTGAAGAAACCGGCGTCGTATCCGCATATGTACAGCGAGTGGCTGTCGGTGGGGCCGGAGGCGCTCTACTGGGTGCCGAAGCTGGTGTCGGAGGTATGGAGCGCGGAGCACGGTGGGAAGGAGTTGTACATCACGGAGAGCGGGTGCTCGTCGGCCGATGTGCTGGCGCCGGATGGGCAGGTGTACGACTCGGACCGGATTATGTATCTGCGGAATTACATGACGCAGCTGCATCGCGCGGTGAGCGAGGGCGTGCCGGTGAAGGGATATTTCCTGTGGAGTCTGCTGGATAACTTCGAGTGGGCGGATGGCTATGAGAAACGATTTGGGATCACCTATGTGGATTTCCAGACGCAGAAGCGGACGCCGAAGATGAGCTCGGCTTATTACAAGGAAGTGATTCGGCGGAATGGGTTGGCTTAAACTGGACGCCCAAGAGAGACCCAAAGAGCCTCAATGACGATATAAGCTGAGAGCGCCATAATGTATGGACGTGCTGCTGACTGCCGACGCTTGTCAAAGATAATCAATGCGGTGAGGAAGGCGTCGATCAATACGAGGCACACTGCCTGAGATAAGGACTGCCGAACGTGAAACCAGTATCCCAGCGTCCTTGCCAAACCTGCTGGAAGCAGAATCAGCGCTATGCAAATCATGTATCTCATGTGTGCCGAAACGTCTCGCCTTCGAATACATGAGATAGACAAGCCGTAAAAGCATCCGAGAAGCAAAAGCTGTGCGGCCGACAATAATTCGGCGTTCCGCGCCGCGGCGAGCGTCGCGCCGCTGTCGAGGTGTTCATGGTATTCCTTCCATAGCATCGCAACCGAGAAGATCAGGATAAAGGGCATCAATACATTGGATAGCTTTCCAAGGATTCGATGTGTCGAGAACGCCCTATACCTTATAGCGAGGGGCTGGACAATCAGTAGTCCAAGAAAGCAGAAGAGCAGAGCCGCATGTACGTGGACTGCGGTGGTGATGGAAGCATCGAAATTTGGAAACTCGGATAAGTACGGTATCCAGAAGCCTGCGAGGAAGATTGGCAGAAGTGCAAGTAAGACATATCCGAGATTGCGATAAGCGCGCTCCATCCCTCGCACCCGCCATATGAGTTCTGACTCCGCGCCCTGAACGCTTCCGGGGATCTTCTCTAATTTCGTGTCCGGTAGCTACATTTGAATCAAGAGGCAACGACAGTTCGACTGAAATCTACTGGCCGCAACGACGAACCCGGAATTAATTCATGGTTAGTTTGTTCCACCCAGTCGGCTGAAGAAGCTTGCGTCGTCGCCTGCGTTCATCTCGATCCACTCTTCGTCGGTCATGTTTTTGCGCCACCCCAGAAATCCAGCGGCGTCCGGCCCTACCGGATGGCGCAGTTGCCAGCCTTCGCTCTGTGCGACTTCCAATATCTTTTCGGCTACCAGAGACGGCGGAACCGGGTTCTTCAGCGAGTTCGCGAAGAGAATCGTGAAGCGGGCGGTCTGGCCATAGGGCGATCCGGGCGCCGGGTCTCCGATGCGCTGCGCCATCGCGGTGTCGATGATGCCCGGCTCGACGATGGCAACGCGAACGTTGAATGTCTTGAGCTCACCGGCGAGGCCTTCGCTCAACGCTTCCAGTGCCCACTTGGAGGCGCAGTAGGAGGTGAGCGGCGGGTTGCAGATGCGCCCGGCTACAGAGCTTATGTTGATGATGCATCCGCTCTGCCGCTGACGCATCCCGGGCACGACCGCCTGGACGCAGCGCAGCGCGCCGAAGTAATTCGTTTCCATGATGGCGCGGAATTTGGCCAGGGGAAACTCTTCGACGGGACCGACACCTTCGACGCCGGCGTTGTTCACCAGTACATCGATCGGTCCGCTTTTGAGGATGGCCGCGATGGCGTCGCCGACCGACTGGTCGGAGTCGACATCCATGGTGGAGATGGTGATGGGCAGCTTCTCTTTTGCGGCGGTTTCTGCCAGCGCCGGCGATTGCGACGGGTTGCGCATGGTGGCGTGGACCTGATAGCCCGCGCGGCCGAAGGCCAGCGCCGTCTCCAAACCAATTCCTTTGCTGGTTCCCGTGATCAATACCGATGGCATGTTTTCCCTCGCTAGGTGTTGGTACGGGGGAGGGTTTCAGGCCCGGTTTCCTGCGCCAGACAAAGCCTACTACACGAGTTGTTCGCGGTCGGCATGAATTGCGCTCTTGCTACGAGCTATGGCCGGCGCATTGCAGCACGCCCAGGTATCGGCTCCAGGGGCCGACGGCTTCGCGATATTGGTGGGCCATGACTCGGGCGATCTGATGGAGGTGGGTCAGGTCGTGAGCCGCCCAGGTTGCGAGCAGCTCTGACAGCGTGACGATGCCGAGTGCGGGATGGCGGCCGCGCTTTTCGAGATCGCGCAGCTGGAGTTTCATGGCGCGCAGTTCGTCGAGGTTTAAGGCGCGGAGGCGCGCGAAGTCATCCAAGCGCTCGGCGATGGGGACGTCCTGACGCTCATGCGCGAAGCCTTCGCGGTCGAAGGGCTCGAAGGCGCGGGTTTCACCGAATTCGAGGATCATCCTTGCGCGCGGCATCCAGTCGGCGCGCTCGCAGTAGACCAGATGGCCGACGACATCGAAGGCGCTCCAGGTCTTTTCGCCTTCGCCGCGATGCGTCCAGGATTTCGGCAGATCGCGCAGGAGCGCGTTGAGGGCGGCGGGGGTGTGGGCGAGAAGTGCGATGGTGTCTTCGAGGTTGTGTTCCATGATTGTCAGTCGTGATGGCTACGTTGCAGTGCAAACAAACGACCCCACCCTAGCTTTCGCTAGGATGGGGCGCCCGTTTCGTTAGCACTGCTCGTTTGGTTAGCTCTTCTGGGCCGTGGCGAAGCGCTCGTTGACCTTGTCCCAGTTGACGGTATTCCACCAGGCCTTCAGGTAGTCGGGGCGCTTGTTCTGGTACTTGAGGTAGTAGGCGTGCTCCCAGACGTCGTTGCCCAGGACGGGATACTTGCCCTCGGTGATGGGGTTGTCCTGGTTGGGAGTGGTGACGATGGAGAGTTTGCCGCCGCTCCAGACGAGCCAGCCCCAGCCGCTGCCGAACTGCGCGGCGGTCTTTTCTTCGAACTGGGTCTTGAAGTCGTTGAAGCTGCCGAAGTCTTTCTTGATCTGTTCGGCGATGGGACCGGTGGGATCGCCGCCGCCCTTGGGCTTCATGATCTCCCAGAACATGGAGTGGTTGAGGTGGCCGCCGCCGTTGTTGCGAACGACGCCGCGGACATCTTCGGGGACCTTGGATAGATTCCTGATGAGTTCTTCGGGGCTTTGCTTGCCGAGCTCGGGGTGCTTCTCGACGGCGCCATTCAGTTTGGCGACGTATGCGGCGTGGTGCTTGTCGTGATGGAACTTCATGGTGGCTTCGTCGATGTGGGGCTCGAGTGCGGCGTAGTCGTAGGGCAGGGGTGGAACTTCGTAAGCCAAAGCGTGTCCTCCTCAGTAAGGGACGATGGTTGGGCCGGGAAGCGGCCGGGAATATGACTCGTCATTGCCGTGTCCGGCTCCGCATTACGGGATCAGCCGAGAGATGGGAGACGGGCAGGCAGGCAAATTCTGTATACACGAGTATGGATGCAGAGTGGAGCCGTGAGGTTCCATGAGGGGCCGGCGACGCTGCAACAATAAGCCCGTCTATGCGACTCTAGGACGCGAGTCTACGGCCGCGGTGTTCCCGGTGCGAAGGATCGCCAGGGCTGCAAGAAGCGAGATTCCGTGCGACTCTAAAGCCGCGGTGTTCCCGCGGGTGCGGAGGATCGCCAGGGCTGCAATGAGTGAGATTCCGTGCGACTCTAAAAGGGAGTAGCACGTTCCGCTTGGCCAAACCACGCATAACCCGACGCCAATTGCTGCGCGAGGCTGGCGCAGCCGGCCTAGTCGCACTGGGGGCGCCCGCCACCATCGCGGACGCGCTGCAGAACCAGCCGGCGACACCTGCCAGCAATGCGACGCCGAAGCCGCAACAGCAGACAGCGGAGCAGTACCGGCACCCGCCGGGCGTGTTCATCAACCGCCCGCTGACCCAGGTTCCGAAGGCAGCCGAGGATCTGCTGGACGACATGGAAGGCCGGAACTGCGACTTCTTCTTCAATGAAGCCAGCCCGAAGACCGGGCTGGTGCGGGACCGCGCGCCGTCGAATGGGCGCTCGCTGAGCCGGGCGGCGTCGATAGCCTCGACCGGCTTCGGGCTGAGCGCGCTGTGCATCGCGCACAAGCGGCACTATCTGCGGCCGCTGGACTGCGAGCAGCGGGTGGAGCGGACGCTGGCCTTCCTGCTGAACGAGTGCCCGCACGAGCACGGCTTCCTGTACCACTTCATCGACATCGAGAGCGGCAAGCGAATGTTCAACTCCGAGCTTTCCTCGATCGATACCTCGCTGCTGATCTGCGGTGTGTTGCATTGCCGGACGTACTTCGAGGGCAACAAGCGAATCGAGAACCTGGCAACGACGCTGTACCGGCGGATGGACTGGCAGTGGATGCTGAATGCCGGCGACACGCTCTCCATGGGCTGGCTGCCGGAGCAGGGATTTCTGAAGCATCGCTGGGATATTTATGCCGAGCTGACCACGATGTACCTGCTGGCGATCGGGTCGCCGACGCACCCGATTACCGCCGCGAGCTGGGAGGCATTGCAGCGACCGATCGTGCCCTACGGCGGGATTGACTACATCACGGGCGTGGCGCCGCTGTTCATCCACCAGTATCCGCAGGCCTGGGTCGACTATCGCGATATTCGCGACAAGCACGCGAACTACTTCACCAATTCGATTGCGGCGACCCGGGCGCACCAGCTTTGGTGCCTGGTGCTGGGGCAGAAGTTTCCGTGGATTGACGAGAACATGTGGGGGATTTCGGCGTCGGACTCGCGGCAGGGATACCGGGTGTGGGGCGGCCCACCGGCGATGGGCGACCCGGACGGCACGCTGGTGCCATGCGCATGTGCGGGATCGGTGGTGTTTCTACCCGCGGAGTGCTCGCACGTGCTGCTGACCATGCGCGACCGCTACAAGGACCGGGTGTACCAGCGGTATGGGTTCGTGGATGCCTTCCAACCGACGGCAGGGTGGTTTGGCGAGGATGTGATCGGGATCGATGTGGGGATCGGGTTATTGATGGCGGAGAATTTGCGAACCGGGTCGGTGTGGGAGGGGTTCATGAAGAACCGGGAGATCCAGCACGCGATGCATGATTGCAGCT
>DASQRJ010000615.1:0-2904 GCA_035642955.1 Acidobacteriaceae bacterium | reverse complement strand
AATTGCGGGTGCTTTGGTTCTCCTGGGATCCGGATGCGGCGACAAGCGGGAAATGAGCAAGCAGAACTTCGCGAACGTGTTGAACGAAGACTACTCGGCCAACGCCGACTGCCTCTTCACCAAGTCTCTGCCTTACCCCTTTGAGATGCAGGCCAGTGACAAGCTCCTGGGCGACGTCCACAGTAAGCTGGAAGCCTTGACGGCCGCCGGCCTGCTTACCCGGACCGCCCACGACGGCAGCCTGCGCTACGAGCTGACCCTCACCGGTCAGCAGGTCCCGGGCAATGGCCGCTTCTGCTACGGCAAACGCCAGGTCACCAGCGTCGACAACTTCTCCACCCCGACCGAGTTCCACGGCAACCGCTTCACCAAGGTCGATTACCACTTCATCGAGAAGGGCCGTCCGGACTGGGCCAAGGTCCGGGCTATCCAGACCGCCTTCCCGGCCGTCGCCAAAGTCGTTGCCGATCAACCCGCCGACCAGGCCACCCTCGTCCTCACCGACGACGGCTGGGTCCGCAACGAAGACTAAGGGTTTGCCTCAAGGCTTCAGGGCTCCCCTCGACCAACCGTCAACCCAGAAACCAACGTTGTCCTAACCCAAAGATCCGTCGACGTTGCAAAGGGACCGGCGTTTCGTCAAAGCATTTCTCCTGCAGCTCTGACCAGCGGAGATGATCTGGACGTGGCCTTTCCTCAAAGAAAGGCCACACGAACGTCCACTTCTCCGTTGGCTCTTACAGGAGAAATGCTTCAGCGCCTTCCCTTCCGCAAGACCCGGGATCACAGAGCCCGGGTCTTGCCGTTTCTGAGCGCCGTATACTCGGAGTCGCGGAAGAAATTCCAATGCTGCGGCGGCAATTCATCCCGTTCGTTGTCACCCTCCTCGCCGCCTTCCTTTGTGGCGGCTCCGCCTCCCGCCTGCATCTGCTCGCCGTCCTCTTTGCCAAACCAATCGTGACGCTCGCGTTCACCGCGCTGCTTCTCTTTGTTGTCCAGCGCTCCGCGAATGTTTGTCGCTCGCTACTGTTCAGCTCATCCAGTTGGGTAGTCTGGGACTTTGCCAGCGCTCTCCGCCGTCCGCCTCGTCGCCACCTGCTCCGTCACATCGATCTGCAACTCGGCATCCCCGAGCCACCCCGCCTTCGGACTCTCTTCCAGCGTCCCCCTCCCGCACTCGCACGATAGATCTCTTTACCTGGGAGCGACGCAGCAGTCCCCTGCGTGCCTCCGCCTATCCGGGATCCATCACCGCGCGTTCCTCCATGAGGGAGTTGCAGCGCAGGGAGTTTCTATGGTGCACACCGTCCATCCGCGTCAAGTTCCAGACATCTCAGCCGTATACCGGCTGCGCATAGAATCGTTGCAGTTACAAATGCGTCTGGCCCATCGCCGCCAGCATGTGCTTCTGTTCGCGCTCGCTGTGCTGCTTCTCGGCGGCGGTATCGCCATCTGTCAGCCGTGGCACCTAACAGTACTCTTCCCCGGCCTCGCTGCCGCGCTACTGCTGCGCCGCCTCTTCTCGCTCCGCATAAATCTGGCTGCGTACTCCCGGCTCAGTGAGTGGTACGAGCGCGGCATCGCCCGCATGAATGGAAAGTGGCAAGGACAGGGAAGGAGCGGTGAGCCGTACATGGAGCCCGGACATCCCTATGCTTCCGACCTCACTATTTTCGGCCGTGGCTCCATTTTCGAGCTGCTCGCGACAACCCGTTCAGCCGCCGGAGCCGAACGTCTCGCCGCCTTCCTGCTCGATCCTGCTGATATCCGCACCGTACGTCAGCGGCAGGAGGCCGTTCGTGAGCTATTGCCCACCACGGACTTGCGCGAATCACTCGCGCTCGTCGGCCCCTACGCTTTTCAGGAATGCAACCCTCGTGTGCTGCGCCAGTGGCTCGAAGCCCCTGTTCTACGCGTCGCGCGGATCCTTCCGATCTTCCTCCTCGTCTCGAGCTCTTTTTCCTTCGTGCTCGGGATCCTTGTTCTCATTCGTGTCCTTCCTTGGCTTCCTGCACTCCCATTCCTACTGCTGCCCTGGCTCGTCCAAGGCGTCATTGGCCTCGCGCTCGCGCGCCGCGTCTGCCCTGTGCTGGAAAGCATCTCTCATCTGACTGCCGAGGTTGCCGTTCTCAAAGACGGTCTCGCGCTCATCGAGAGCTGGATGTTCGTCTCGGAAAAGTTGCGCAGCATTGTCGAGCGTCTCCGCGCCGCGGATGCACTGACCCACATGCGGCAGTTGCAACGGCTGGTCGGCGCATGCGAACAGCGCCGCAAGGAGGTCTTCTATCAGTTCAGCTTTTTTCTCTGTCTGGGTACGCAATTGGCGCTTGCCGTGGAGCGCTGGCGTAGCCGCCATGGCGCGGACCTCGCCGTGTGGCTGGACGCCTGGGCCGAGTTCGATGCGTTGAACGCCGTCGCCTGCTACGCCCATGAGCATCCCCGCGATGTCTTTCCGGAGATCGTGGAAGACGCAACTTTCTTCCATGCGGAAAATCTCGGCCATCCTCTGCTTCCCCCGCGCGAATGCGTGGTCAACGACCTCCATCTCGATCGCGAAACCGCTTTCTATCTGGTGAGCGGCTCGAACATGGCCGGCAAGAGCACGTGGCTCCGCGCGATCGGTGTCACCGCCGTGCTGGCCGCGGCCGGCGCGCCGGTTCGCGCCACCCGCGCACGCCTTTCGCTCTTCGCCGTCTGCCCCTCCATCGGTGTGGCCGACTCCCTCTCCGACGGCAAATCGAAGTTCCTCGCAGAAGTCGAGCGCCTGCAGCAAACCATCCGCTCCACAAGGCAGGATCGTCCGGTCCTCTTCCTCATCGACGAGATTCTCAGCGGCACCAACGCGGAAGATCGCAGAGTCATTGCCGAGTCTCTTCTGCGCACGCTGCTTGAGGCGGGAGCCGT